>DAOTWU010000001.1:0-4802 GCA_034435735.1 Anaerolineae bacterium
TACTCCATCATCTGCCAGAAGGTATCCGTAGCAGGGTCATCATCTGGCGCGACATTATCCACCAGCACCACCCGCCCACCTGCTTTGAGCACACGGGAGAATTCCTGCAACGCGGCTTTGGGGCGTGGCCAGTGGTGACCGCTTAAACGGCTTAAGACCACGTCAAACATTCCATCAGCAAAGGGCAATTGTTCAACATCCGCCTCTTGTGTTGTGATATTTTCTAGGCCGCGTTCCTGTGCCAGTTTTCGCACTTGCGCCAGCATCGCCGTCGAAAGGTCACAAGCCACCACCTGCGCACAGTGAGGCGCAACCGCTAAAGCCGCATGGCCAGCGCCACAACCTGCATCTAGCACCCGTTCTGCACCTTGTAGCGCCGCGGCTTGTGGTAGCAGCGCCAAATCTTCACCCTTTGCATGCACTGCGCTGGAGCTATACAGTTCTGCACTGCGGCTAAAATGCGCCTCAACTTTGTTTTTAATATCTTTGGTCATGGCTCCGCCTTTCATCTATAGAGGAGGTGTTGGCTGAATATCGAAATCAATTTCCATCGCATTCACCATGAGCATATAGAGAGGGCGGATGGCATCCACTTGCGCATCGGGGACAAGTAGCGTGATAATCGCCAGCACATTGCCCTTAGTTGTGGTGTATTGGAGTTGCGTCAGGTTGACCGTTTCGCCATTTTGCCGCGTCACGGTGAAGCGCGCTTCAGCATAAATGGCTTCGCCAACGGGCAAGCTCACCCAGCCGAACTTGAGTAACTCGCCCGCTTTTTCGGCGATGTTTTGTTCGATGGTGGGGATGAAATCGCTGAGCAAGAAGGGTTCATCAGCATACACCAGCCGCAGCGTCAGCGTCGCGTCGAACTCGCTTTGCTGTAACAATAACTGTACATCCTCGCTTGGCGGCGGATAGGCTTGCCAATCCGGTGGCGCGAAGAAGCGCAACGTAGGCACAACATAGCTCTGCCATGGGGCTTCTGCGCCATCAATGCGCCATGTGGTGGCGATGCGCTCGGCCAATGTTGGATTATCGTCGTGGAATTTTCCTTCTAGGGTGATATTGAGGCTATAGAGGCGGCGGTCAACAATAGCCATATAGATGTAGTGATAGATGGCGAACTCTGCCAGCCCCGGCTGGTAGAGGATGAGGCGGTAAGTCTCTAATGCGGGCAAGGTGTGGTAATCAGAGGCCAGCACTTGGGCGGTCTTCATAGATGTTTGATATTCCTCAGCGAGCGTCTCCGCCAGTAGAGAAAGACTATCGCTATCAAAAATTTCCAGCGCGCTGGTGCTGCTGTGAACAATGATGTTGACCTTACCCGCGCCATCGCTCACATACAGCCGCATCCCCGCGTCTTCAACATCAACAGCTTCCCACATATCGGGATAAGCAAGCTGAAAGTCGCCGCCGTCATATACCTCCCATGGTGGGGTGGGAATATGAACTTGCCCCTGTGCCTGCACTCTTATCGCGATAAAGAGCAGCGCGAACAACAAGGCGATATATTGGCGGCGGGTATTCATCAGCTTTTACTCCCCGTTAGCTAGCGCCTTTTGCCAACTATAGACCATGTCGTAAATGTCGTATGTGGCGCGAACAGCTCCATCAGGCTTCATCACTAACCAGTTTGTATGCCCCCATTCTGACGGGTTGCCATTCAGGGCGAAGGCGATAACCGCCATCACGCGCTCATCATGCAGTAATGGCGTCCAGCCCGCTTCTGGTAAATCGGGGTAGCGCCCGCCATTGCCCCATAACGTCAGGTCAAAGTAACGGGCAATTGTGAGGCCATCGGGCAAATTGTCGCCAGCATCAAGGCTTTCTTCCGCAACGCTTTCTTCATGCCGCCAGCCCGTTTCAGTAATTATCACGGGCAACCCCTCAATGCCATATTGCGCCAGCTTCCACAGTTCCCAAGTATAACCATTGATGCCGCGATTGTAGATATTGGGCGGCGGGGCTTCGGTGGTGATGTTGGCGGCCTCGTTCAATCGATTGACGCCATAGCGTTGTTCCCATGGTGGTGCGGTGAATTGGGCGGGGTAGCTATGGCTATTCCAAACATCTACCCGCAGGAAAACATCGGGTATGGCCTCTACCATAGCGTCCATGAAGCTTTCAGCGTCGATATAGTAAAAGCCATTCTCATGGGGTGTGTTGCCCGTGTGTGGGGCATACGGGTCTAGCGCCGCGTTGAGTACTTGTATCGCAGGGTCTGCGGCATGGAGGGCATCGGCAACATCGACGAAAAAGCGCGCATATGCTACAGGGTCAGGCTTACCGCCCCATTCTTCGCCATGATTGGGTTCATTGCCAATAATGACATAGTGGGGTTCTGTTGGCCATTCCAGCGCTGTCAGGAATGCGGCATAGTCCGCTGCAATGGCTTGGTAGCCGCCATCTTCATCAACAGGCGGCGCTTCCCAATAACCGCCTTCGTGATTGTAAACTGTTGCCAGCCGTATAATGGGCGTGATGTTATATTGCGCGGCTAAATCGAAAAACTGTTGCCACTTCTCTGGTTGCAGGTCATCACTGCGGACGAGTTGCACCGCATAGCCATTCGGCACAACCAGCCCCGCATACCCCATTTGCCCCTGCCAGCGCTCTACTGGCCACTGCCCACGCCCATCATCCAGCATGAGATGCACGCCCAGTTTGGCCAATTGTTGGGGTGTAATATCTGGCATCACCAGCGACGGAGTAGGCGGTGTGAGGCTGTTAATCACCAATAACGCCATGGCGACAATCACCAGTATGACACCCGTCCGCCGCAAACGGCGGTATTGTCCAACTAGCGCGTGGCCTGTGCTAGGTTGCTGTTCACTCACGTGTTGTTATTCTCCACACACATTACTCAACTTGCGCTAAGGGTATCAACAAATAGGGGTATCGGGTAGATAGTTTCCCGTTACCCATAGGTGCTGATGCTATAAAATACACGTCTCTCAAGTTATTTGTCTTAAGGAGCGTTGTTTGTGGAAATTCGAGCGGCACAATTGGCTGATATTCCCGCCCTATCTGCCCTAGCAAAAAAGACGTGGGTGGATGCTTTTGGTCATAGCGTTTCCGCGGAGCAGTTGGCGGCTATTTTGGAGGAAACCCGTTCAGAAGCTTATTTCTACAAAGCGATTGAGCGCGATATTATTCTCGTTGCGGCTGAAGGCCATAACTTGCTAGGATATGTCAAATTTGGCGAAGTTCGGTTGCCTGTAGAAAATTTAGCGCCAAAGGCCAAAGGCCTGCACCGTTTATATGTTGGCACACAAAGACAAGGGCAGGGCGTTGGCTCGCAGTTGATGGAGGCAGCGCTGGCGCATCCGCTGCTTCATCAAGCGCGCCATATTTACCTAGCTGTATGGGTACAAAATCAGCGCGCGCGCCAACTCTATGAGCGCTTCGGTTTTGAGG
Organism: Anaerolineae bacterium; assembly: GCA_034435735.1. Classification (GTDB taxonomy): domain Bacteria; phylum Chloroflexota; class Anaerolineae; order Aggregatilineales; family Phototrophicaceae; genus S146-30. The sequence continues at coordinate 3,418 of DAOTWU010000001.1, forward strand.
TTGTTGGGGAGTATTATCCTATTGAGGGCGGGGATGCTGATTTAATTATGTGCCGCAATCAACAGACCAGCCCCCAAAATGTTTCACTATAAATGGCCATTCTCGGGTATACTTAAAGCAATGCCATGGCCCTTAACTTGTCCGAACAGGTGTTGGCCTTTACAATACGTTTAGTTAGCAACCCCGACGGTAACAGGACTTTCAATGAGCAACCAACCAGATGTCACCGTAAGGCTCGATGATCGCATACGACTCATGGCCGCCGCACTGGCCGCTACCGATTATCCAGAGCGAGCGCAAGAGCGTAAGCGGCATGGGACACATGCCCATGCCCGCGCGACGACTAAGCGCCTCAAAGATTATAAGCAACACCCCGCGATTGTCGGTTTGCAGAGCCTTCTCGACCAAAATGCCCCTGTCGAAGCGATGTATACCCTGATTATGCATTGTTCTTGGCCAGATATGAAAATCAAAGCGTTGCCGCGCTGGGCGCCACCGGGCTGGAATCAGCATCTGCGCGATTTTTATGAAGATGCTAATCTTGCGCAATGGTGGCAAGATGAACAGTTGGTATGGGAGCGGGCTTTAACCGAATGCCAGCAAGTCTTTGAAACTGTACACTTCACCGAGTTTTTGCGCCCCTTTGTTGGCGATATTAAAGAGCGCTTTGTCTTTTCACCCAATCTTGCCTATCCCACCGACCATGAAATTGGCATCCGCGTCGGGCAAGAGCTATTCGCCATTACACCGCCACCCCTCGCTTGGGGTGATAGCCCGCCGTGGCCATACAACGAAGAGACTATGGTGACCCATAGCTACCGCGCTGCACTCACCCAATATGGGCGCTTGCTATTAATCGCCTATCTCAAGGCCAATGCTACGAAAGTGGCAGAAGTCAGCCAGAAAGAGCTACCCGTCAGCGACCAGTTCAAAGCGGCACATCCGAGCTGGGAAGACCAGTTTGTCACGTTGTTCGTTGCGGCAGCGGTGGCGCTATACCTTGAGGAATATGTGAGCGAGGCCGAAGCCAAAGCCTATATGCTCTTAGAGCGCAAGGCGCGTGGCATGACCATCCTGCCGGGTACGGTCAGTGTTTTACAGCGCTATTTGCAAGAATATGGCAAAAAGTACCAGTCTTTCGTGGACTTCCTGCCCGTATTCCCCAAGCAGTTGCGCGTGGCCAAGCGCATTGTCATGCTTTAATCTTCCTGCGCTTTGTTTTGCTCTAATGCGAGTAACCGTTCTTTTCGTTGCTCGCCCCAGCGATAGCCGCCCATTTGCCCATCTTTGCGCACCACTCGGTGGCAGGGAATTACCAGCGCGACTGGATTGCTGGCGATTGCCCGTGCCACCGCCCGCGCTGCCTGTGGCTGGCCAATAGCGTC
>DAOTWU010000002.1:0-1712 GCA_034435735.1 Anaerolineae bacterium
TAGCCATCTGGTGACCAATACATCCATTTCACCACATCAGCGAAGGTGGCCACGTGGCGGCTTTGCTGGCTATAGGGTGTCACAATATAGATATGTGTGCCATCAGGTTGGTAGCTGAGATAGGCTAGTTGTTCACCATCTGGCGACCATGCTGGCCAAATGGCAATGGGAAGCCAGCGCGCTTTCAGATGGCGGGCGACATCCATAACATAAAGTGATGTACCCGTATAGACGAAACTCTCCCCAGAAGCGGAAAACGCCAGCACATCGGCCTCCACCAACTGGCCAAGCCCAATAGCGCCCATACAAACAGCGGTGAAGAAGGCGATAAGTGCGATAGTGGTTTGTAACCAGCGATAGATAAGGGCTTTCACTTATAAAAACTTTCTTGATGCGTCAAAAACAGACCGCCAATCATCCTGATTTTATGGTATAATGGCTGCAATGTCAGTGAGCACTATTCACAGGAATAGACATGTATTGTTATCCTATCATGATGCGAATGCCATTCAAGAACCGCTGCATTTTTGACAGACGGCAGTTGCTTCGCGCTTACTGACCGAAACGGGCTTTTGCTCATCAGACCGTCTGTCGTTGACAGGCGGTTTTTTCATTATATAGTCATGCTATTCACTAATCGTGCAATAACGGCGAAAACATACCAGCAGAAAGGAACACCATGCCCAAGTATATTCATGTTTCGGTAGCCTGGCCCTATGCCAATGGGGATTTGCACGTTGGCCATTTGGCGGGTGCTTATTTGCCGGCGGATATTTTCGCACGCTTTCACCGTCTGAAGGGCAATCATGTTTTGATGGTGTCTGGCTCTGATAGTCATGGCACGCCGATTTCAGTAGAAGCAGATAAACGTGGCGTTTCGCCCCGCGATATTTTCGAGCATTATCACGAGCGCTTTTTACTGACGCAAAAGAAAATCGGCATCAGCTATGACTTATTCACCCATACTGATACCGAAAACCATCATCAAATCGCACAGGATTTCTTCCGCACATTGTTAGAACGTGGCTATCTCTATAAAGAAAGCCAGAAGCTCCTGTATAGCCCTGCTGAAAAGCGCTTCTTGCCAGACCGCTATGTTGAAGGCACGTGCTACATTTGCGGTTACGAGAGCGCCCGTGGCGACCAGTGCGATAATTGCGGCAATTTGATGGACGCCACCCAGCTCATCAACCCGCATAACCGCGCCAATCCAGAAGATTTGCTGGAAGTGCGCGAGGCGGAACACTTCTTCTTAGATTTGACGGCCTTCAGTGAGCAAATTCTGGAGTATCTCGCTGAACATCAAGACCATTGGCGGCCTAACGTCACGCGCTTCAGCCAGAATTTTGTGAAGGACGGCCTGCGTGGACGACCCATTACACGCGATATTGATTGGGGCATCCGCGTGCCGCTGGATGGTTGGGAAGACAAACGCCTGTATGTGTGGTTCGAAGCTGTGATGGGCTACTTCACGGCCAGCGTTGAATGGGCGAAGCTCATAGGCGAGCCAGATGCTTGGAAGCGCTGGTGGTATAACCCCGATGCGGAAATTTATTGCTTCATCGGCAAGGATAATATCCCCTTCCACACCATCATCTGGCAAGCAGAGCTGTTGGGCGTCAATGGCATTTACAACGAAGGCGACGACACCCCGTTACAATTGCCCTACGATGTGCCCGCCAATGAATTCATGAATATCGAGGGCAAGCAGT
>DAOTWU010000003.1:0-5018 GCA_034435735.1 Anaerolineae bacterium
ATAAGCAAACTCAACACCGATAGCACCTGCCCCGGCGATGATAATGCTTTTAGGCAACGTGTCTTCCATGATTTGCTCTTCATAGGTGACAACGCGCTCGCTGAGCTGTGTGCCGGGGATAAGGCGGGCGGTTGCGCCGGTTGCGATAATAAAATGGCGGGCATTCAACGTTTCTGCCCCACCTTCGTTCAGCTCTACCTGTAATGTATTCGCGTCAGTGAAGGTCGCCCAGCCTTCATATTCGTCAATCTTGTTCTTCTTCATCAAGAAGTGAACGCCCTTAACGCGACCATTGGCAACTTTGCGACTGCGCTTAAAGGCCTGTTGGTAATCAAATTCCACTTCGCCTTTAATGCCAAATTCGCGCGCTTTATGTTTGAAAATATGTGCAAGTTCCGCATTGCGCAACAGGGCTTTTGAGGGGATACAACCGACGTTGAGGCAAACGCCGCCCCAATAACGCTTTTCGACAATTGCTGTTTTAAGGCCTAGTTGGCTCGCGCGTATCGCTGCGACATAACCACCTGGTCCTGCGCCCAGTACCACCACATCGTACTGCTTCGCCATAAGTTTTCTTTCTCCTTGCAAGCCATATGAAGGGGCGTGTATAGCCCGCCCCGCCAGCTTCCAACTGTTTTAGTTTAACCCATAGCCCCTGTAAATGGCTATTGCCGTTTTACCAGAATGCGCTGCCGCCGCGCTTCAAACAATAAAACCCCAGCAGCAACCGCGGCATTTAACGATTCGGTATCGTGCGACATGGGGATATATACACGGTGCGAAGCCAGTTGACGGGCTTCATCTCCAGCGCCATGAGCTTCACTACCAATAATGAGCGCCCAAGCGTCGCGCCAATCTACCGCCCAGTAATCAACATCACCAACGCCATCCGCTAAATAGATATGTACATCCTGACAATAGTTAGCAATTTCTTCCCACGACGCTTCAAGGATAGGCAAGCGAAAATGCGCGCCCATACCACTCCGCAGAACCTTCGGGTTATACGGGTCAACACATGCAGGCGCGAGAACAACAACATCCACATTTGCCGCCGCTGCCGTGCGTAACATTGTGCCCATGTTGCCTGGGTCGCGGATGGCATCCAGAATGAGGATTTGAGAGGCGTTTTTAGGAATGCGCGGCAACGGAATGTCGAAAACCCCTAAGACACCTTGTGGCTGCTGGGTATCACTCATATGGCGCATGACTTCGTCAGTCACGGCTAAGACATCCACGCCCTGTGCATCAAGCCGCTCTATCAAATTTTTTGGCGTGCGCTCTGGCAAGTAAAAGACAAAGTGAGGGCGTTGCTTAGCATCGAGGGCATCATTGATGAGGCGCACACCTTCCAGAACAAGTTTTCGCTCTTCACGGCGCGCACGGGGGCGGGTTTGCAGCTGATGAACTAACTTAACACGGGCGTTCTTCAAACTGTGAATGCGGTTCATATATGCCACACTCCTGAAAATCAAAAACGGGGCATATACCCCGTTTTTGCGGCTAGATTAATCTGTGACAAGTTAGGCAACTTGATTTTGCTGGCTAAGCTCTACCAGTTTGGTGAAAGCTGCGGCATCGCGCACAGCAATATCAGCCAGCATCTTGCGGTCTAACTCTACACCCGCAGCCTTCAGCCCATACATGAAGCGGCTATAGCTCAAGCCATTCTGACGGGCAGCGGCGTTAATGCGGATAATCCACAGACGACGCATATCACGACGGCGCGCACGGCGGTCACGATACGAATAGAACAGGCTCTTGAGCATCGCTTCGTTCGAGCGCTTGAACAACCGCCCGCGCGTGCCCCATTGGCCTTTTACCATCTTGAGAACTTTTTTATGTTTGCGGCGGCGTACAAAGCCGGTCTTCGCTCTTGGCACGGTTCTTTCTCCCTAGACAACAAACACCCGGAACACGCGCTCCGGGGGCAGTTCGATAACGAAACGACGCAGGACGCACTTAGGCCGGCGGATTGGCTTTATATTTACCCAGATAGGGCGCCAAACGCCGAATACGCCGTGCATCACGCGAATTTTCTACGACAAGAGTACGGTCTAGCTGGCGCTTCACGCGGCTGGAGGTGCGGCGGCGGAAGTGGCTTTTCCCGCCTTTGGTACGAACAACCTTACCAGAACCAGTTACGCGAAAACGCTTCGCTGTTGCTTTATGCGTTTTGAGTTTGTATTTCTTACCCACGATGTCCACCCATTGGTGTATCTACGAATCCGTTTCAGATTGATCACTAGCGCCGCTAGTGTCTGTTTTGGGGGCTAGAATCATCAACATATCCCGCCCCTCTAAATTCGGGAATTGCTCTACGATAGCAACATCGGATAGCTCATCACGGATTTTTTCAAGGCGGTCCCGTCCAATATTAGAATGGGTAATTTCACGCCCACGGAAACGAATGCGGACGCGAACTTTCTTCCCTTCTTGCAACCAGCGACGAGCATTGCGAATCTTAAAGCCGAGGTGATGATCGTCCGTTTTTGGACGAAGCTGGATTTCTTTAACCTCGATTTTCACCTGCTGCTTACGCGCTTTACGCTCTCGACGCTGGCGTTCATACTGGAACTTGCCAAAATCCATGATGCGGCAAACAGGCGGGTTGGCATTAGGCGCGACCTCAACAAGGTCTAGCCCCCGCTCTTCCGCCATCCGCAGCGCCTCATTCAAAGAGACAACGCCAATATTATCGTTATCATCTGTGATTAGGCGTACTTCTCGCGCACGAATGCGCCGATTAATGCGATATTCTGAGCTACCGATTGCTCATACCTCTCTAAATGAAAACCTGATATATATTGCCAATAACTAGATTATACCTAGTTGTAGTAGGCAGGTGAAGTTTAACATAGCGGCTGTTATGCGTCAATATAGATTGAACAAATCAACACGTTATCTTAAGGGGTAATTATCCCCATATTAGGTGTATTGCGGGCATATTCGCGGATAGAATCAAGGGCGTCATCATACATTGCCAATAATTCAGTATCATCCCCTTTGAAGCGGCGTAACATTTGCTCAGCACAAGCTTTACACCCACGCATGGCGCGATAGCTATCTGTTTCACATACCATACAGCCATTCAAACGCACCATCATTAACATAAAAGCGAGGGTCTCTTCATGAGTTTCTGGCAATTGGGCAATGCGGTCAACGAGGTTAGCCCACTCTGGCCCGCGTAAGTTTCTCAATGAACGAATAAGGTGATGCGGGAAAAACAGCTCATTTTGTGTATACATCAGATATAATTGCTCCATTTCACCACTGTGACAGAAGCTGTCACATCCTTAGCTTAGTCGGATTTCACTTTTGAAGCAAGTTAGAAAGGCGTTTCTATCGTTCGCCCCAACCTGAGAAACTTATAATATCGACGAAAAAGCTCAAATCATCTAAACTCTCCTCTATTCTATATGTCGATATGGAAATGCGGGGATTTTTATGGCTAAAAGGCAAAATATCAGCAGCGGCGCAGTTTGGGAGAGTGTGGTGGGATATTCGCGAGCAGTGCGCGTCGGCAATCGCGTACTTGTTGCTGGCACAACAGCTAGCGATGAAAATGGGCAGGTGTTAGGTGTTGGCGACGCTGCAGAGCAAACACGCATCATCTTGAAGAAAATTGAACAAGCGCTGAAAGAAGCCGGTGCCGAATTGCGCCACGTGGTGCGAACAAGAATTTTTGTGACCAATATTGACGATTGGGAAGCCATTGGCAACGTGCATGGGGAAATCTTCGGCAATATTCGCCCCGTTGCAACAATGGTCGAAGTACGGCGCTTGATTAATCCGCAACATCTCGTAGAAATTGAAGCAGAAGCAGTTATCTACGATTAAACAACCAGCATATACTATGGTCTGGCAGTAACACACGCATATAAGGGGTAAGCTATGTATAAAAAGCTGTTCTGGCTATGGATAATCATAGCGGTCTGGTTAACTGGCTGCACAGGTGGCGCAGTGGTATATGTCCCCACGCCCCTCCCGCCAGATTATTCCCCTACCCGCTACACCCATTCAAGCGGGGTGTTTAGCCTGACAGTGCCACGCCATTGGAATGTCTATGAACAAGCATCACCAACTTTGGCAACAGCCACATTCTCCGTACCCAATAGTAGCCAGCCAATTTTAACTGTTGCAGCCATTAACCTGGGGCAAATGCTGGATGAAGGCCAAATGCGGCAACTGATGTTTGATTATCAAACACGCATCCGCCCAGATCGTGCCTACTACACCGAAAGTGACCGCCAAGCCATGCCGGATGGAAGTTGGCGCATGACGGGTCTCCGCAATATTGCGCGGGGTTTGCCCCAACAAGTCAACACGTTTATTCAAACAATCAATACATATGTCATCGTTATGGAAATCACAGTGCCAGCAGATTCATCGTTAGCGGGGCAATTACAATCAATCATCAACACATTTAGCCTGAATGGGGGCGCATCTTTAGAACCTACACCATTTGAGACATTTTCTGCTGTCACCAGCGCTAATCTAGAAATTTTACATGTGGCAGATTGGGTAACACCGGAAGGGGTATTTTTTATCACAGGTGAGGTCGCCAATCATGGCGGTATCCCTGTTTTTGATGTGCCCGTGCGGGTATCACTGGAAACGCTCGACGGGGGATTTGTGGCGGGCGCATTAGACAAGGTAATGGGGCATGGCATTGAAGCTGGGGGATTTGCGCCATTTGCACTACGGTTTGGAGAAGGGCAACCACCCGCAGCGGCGCGCTATGTAGTCACTGTGGGCGGCGAGGATTGGGACCCCACCGCCACTCGTACGCTTATCGGAGATGAAAGCCTGATGTGGACAAATGACATCAGCTATAACGAGGCCGGCCATATGCTTATATCTGGCACTATCACCAACACGGGCGACCACACAGTACGCGACATTATCGCCATAGCCACGGTATTCGACGAAGCGCAAAATGTCATCGGTGCGGGCTTCACCGAATTAGAGCGCCCCTTTTTAGCACCGGGAGAGGTTATCACCTATGGCATCCTCATACC
>DAOTWU010000004.1:0-1634 GCA_034435735.1 Anaerolineae bacterium
CCCACGTGCCAAAGGCTGATTAATGTCGCCAAAAACGCCAGCGAAAACATCAACTGGTAGTTGTATGGAAAGGGCACGCTTTCCAGCATCAGGCCAAACAATAGCGCCCCAATCGCAATCGTGATATTCATTGCTAATGCGCGACGGCTCAAAAGATTGGTCAAGGTATTTGGCGAAACGGCTTGACGCATCATCACCAAAAACGCCACACTGCTCAACCCTTGTGGTAAAGCTGGCAGAGATACAGCGATAATGAGCCATAAGGGTTGCCATTCTGGCGGCAAAAATGGTGCGAATGCAGGCAGCAAGAAGCTAAGGCGAAACCCAAGCCCCGGCAAAATATTAGCGCGCACGACATTCGTGTTATGACGCAACCACCAACTCCCCCAACCCGCAGCAAGAAACAGGATGAGAGAAGGCAGTGCAGCTAACCAGCCTAAATCCGATGGGGAAGCGCCCAAACGGATGGCATAAACAGATAGAAAGCGGGTAGAAGCCGCTAGAGCGACGCCAAACCAAGCGATGTCATGTACGAGGTGACGGAAGTTGGCTTGTTCATGTGTTGTTGTTGATACGCCCATGACAAATCCCCCTGTGCATAGGACTGTACATTAAGCGCGCAATCCTATACCCACTCAGAGGGATTGTCTAGGGGTTTTTAGCGGTCATTACAGTTTTTTAATCTTAACCGCTGTACCATAGGCGAAAAGCTCAGCAACGGTCTGCATGACATCCGAAGTTTCGAAACGCACGGCAACAACCGCATTAGCCCCTTTCATCTGGGCATCTTGTATCATGCGCTCCAATGCTTCATTGCGAGAGGCAGAAAGCAAATCGGTATATCCTTTAATTTCGCCCCCAACCATACTTTTGAAAGAGGCGAGTATATCGCGCCCAATGTGGCGAGCACGCACAGTGTTGCCCATGACAAGGCCATAGACTTCAACGATTTCATATCCCGGTATCGTATCAGAGGTTGTGATAAGGAAGTTCATTGTTCATCCTTTGTACTAATTGAAGTATGTAATATCTATTTTTAGGGGTTTTTAGCGGTATCAAAAGCCCAGAAAGTGGGGGTTAAGGCCAAATCATACAGGTTTTTTACAAAAATGTGTGCACAAAAAACATTTTTTTGATTATAATTGCGTTAGCATAACAATCGTTGATGAACGTCCCGAATACATACTCTCGGGGCGTTTTGTATCTAGCGTCGGCCTGATATACCAAAACATTTTGTGGCGTCAGGCAAAATTCGCAAATCTTGAGGTGAAATACGATGCCAGAAGATAGAATCATTTTGACAAAGGCGGGCTACGCTCGATTACAACGGGAGCTCGATACATTACTAGGAGAGGAAAGCCAGGAAGTTGCAGAACTGCTGGCTGATGTCCATGAAGACGAAGCCGGCGAGGAAGCCACTTTCTACGAAGCTTTGATGACCAAAGAGCGCCTGGATGAGCGTATCGCCTACCTGCGCAGCATCTTGGCACGGGCGGAAGTGCTTGAAGATGATCCAGACCCCGATGCTGTTTCACCCGGTAACCGTGTGACAGTTTGGGATTACGAATATGAGGAAGAAGTAGTCTTCGACCTCTATAGCAGCGCGGAAATTGCCCATGCGGGACGGCAAGGCG
>DAOTWU010000005.1:0-3397 GCA_034435735.1 Anaerolineae bacterium
GAGTACGGCGTCATCCGCACGGCGGCCATTCATACCTATGGCGAGGTGCTGCATGTGTTCGTCGACCGCAGCGACTATAACGGCGCATTCATGCCCTTATACCAGCCGCTGGATTTACCACACGAGAGCGCGGGGCTGGCGGCGATTGACCACATTGTCGGCAATGTGCAGTTGGGGAAGATGAACTACTGGGTGCAGTTTTACCATGATGTGATGGGCTTCCGCCAACTATTGCACTTTGACGATAAGGACATCAGCACTGAGTATTCGGCGTTAATGTCTAAAGTGATGTCTAATGGTAACGGGCGGGTCAAGTTCCCGATTAACGAGCCTGCGGAAGGCAAGCGCAAAAGCCAGATTGAAGAGTATCTCGACTATTATATGACGCCAGGCGTGCAGCATATCGCCATGAGCACGGGCGACATCATCACCACGATGAAAGTTTTGCGGTCACGCGGCATCGAGTTCTTGCGCGTGCCAGATACCTATTACGATGTGCTGCCGGAGCGTGTTGGCGAGATTAAAGAAGATTTGGCCACCATTCGAGAGCTGGGCATTTTGGTAGACCGCGACGACGAGGGCTATTTGCTACAGGTGTTCAGCCGCCCACTACAAGACCGCCCGACGGCTTTCGTAGAGATTATCCAACGGCATGGCGCGCGTGGCTTTGGCAAGGGCAACTTCAAGGCGCTATTCGAGGCGCTAGAGCTAGAGCAAGCGCGGCGGGGCAACCTCTAATCGTGCGACGCAGGGGCGGGCGGGTCTATGTCCGCCCCATACAACACCACACGGGGCAAACACAATGAAACTTGTCGATTTTTCACCAGATGGTGACGCTGTAGGCCGACGGCTAGGCGTCGTTATCGGCCAGCAGGTGCATGATATTGGTCGCCATGCAGGCGTGACCTTGCAGGATATTATTGGCGATGAGGCGCTTATGGCCGCACTGCGCCAATACACCGAAGCGGCGGGTGAAGGCGAAGCGCCCACATGGGGAAGCGAGACCGTACAAACGTGGCCGCTGGATGATGTGCGTTTGTTTGCGCCGCTTTCCCAACCGCCAAGCCTGCGCGATTTTTACGCCTTTGAGCAGCATGTGAAAACGGCTAACGCCAATCGGGGGCGGCCTGTGCCACAAGAGTGGTATGAAGTGCCCGTTTTCTACTTCTCCAACCACCGCGCAATTTACCACCCTGACGACGTTATCCCCTACCCCACCAAGAGCGAGGCGCTGGACTATGAGCTAGAAGTGGCGTGTGTCATCAGCAAAGCGGGGCGCAATATCAACGTGGCAGAAGCGGAAGATTATATTTTCGGCTTCATGATTTTCAATGACTGGTCAGCGCGCGATATTCAGCGGCAGGAGATGCGCGTCGGGTTAGGTCCAGCCAAGGGCAAGGACTTCGCTTCGTCGTTTGGCCCCTATTTGGTGACGCCCGATGAGCTACAAGACCGCCATACGGGGCATGTGGGGGTTTATGACTTGGTGATGACGGCGCGGGTGAATGGCGTAGAGCGGTCGCGGGGGAACTGGCGCGATTTGTACTGGTCGTTTGGCGAGATGGTTGCGCGCGCCTCTCAGAACGTCACGCTATACCCTGGCGACATTATCGGCAGCGGCACGGTTGGCACGGGCTGCTTATTAGAGATTACGCAAGCGCAAGGCCCATGGCTGCAAGCGGGCGATGTGGTTGAGCTAGAGATTGAGCGGCTGGGCGTTTTGCGCAATACCATAGGCGAAAAAGAGTTATTTTAGGGAGGGTACGATGCCTTTTTATCACCGTTTAGGGGAAGTGCCGCATAAACGGCATACCCAATTTAGAAAGCCAGACGGCGGCCTGTATCGTGAAGAGGTCATGGGGCTAGAGGGCTTCAGCGGTATTCAGTCGATTTTATACCATCACTTTTTGCCGCCGCGCGTGGCACAGGTCGAGGATTTAGGGCCAGCCACACCAGAATACGCCGATTTTGGGCCGGTGCGCCACCGCGCTTTTTCTACGGCGAACATTCCCGCCGGGGGCGATGCAGTGGCGGCGCGGCGCGATTTGCTGGGCAATAACGATGTGATTTTGGGCGTTAGCCGCCCAACGGAGAGCATGGGCTATTTTTACCGCAATGCACAGGCTTATGAGATGTGGTTTGTGCATGAGGGGCGCGGCGTGCTGCGCACGCAGTTCGGGCGGTTGCCCTTCGAGCCGGGGGATTACATCATCATTCCCTATGGCACAACATGGCAGCTACAGCTTGATACGGCAGAGGCGCGTTTCTTCACGCTGGAATCTCAATCGCAGATTGCGCCACCCAAGCGCTATATGAACAAGTTTGGCCAACTTTTAGAGCATGCCCCCTATTGCGAGCGCGATATACGGGTGCCGCAGGAGCTAGAGACTTTTACCGAGCGGGGCGAGTTTGAAGTGCGGGTGAAGGCGCGCAACCGCATCAGCCGCCATGTGCTGGACCACCATCCGCTTGATGTGGTGGGATGGGATGGCTACCTCTACCCGTGGATTTTCAATGTGCGCGATTTTGAGCCGATTACTGGCCGCGTGCACCAACCGCCGCCCGTACACCAGACGTTTGAGGGCTGGAATTATGTGGTGTGTTCGTTTGTGCCGCGCCTGTTCGATTACCATCCAGAGGGCATTCCCGCGCCTTATAATCACAGTAATGTCAACAGCGATGAGGTGATTTATTACTGCGATGGCAATTTCATGTCACGTAAGGGGATTGACCGCTACGACATCACGCTGCATCCGACAGGCCTACCACACGGGCCACAACCGGGGGCGACAGAGGCGAGTATCGGCAAGGAGAAGACGGAAGAACTGGCGGTGATGGTGGATACGTTCCATCCCTTGCATGTGACGACGGCGGCGCTGGAGCTGGAGAAGCCCGATTATATGGCGTCGTGGCTAGAAGGTGACGGGGAGTAAGGCGAAATAACCTTGTGGAGAGAGGGGCAATGCCCCACAATGCACTTTTCACCAACTAATGGGGGCGGACTGCCCCCCGTTTTAACGACTGACGTCCTTAAAAATCCTGTTTCGGGTTATCACCAAACACGGCATTAGGGCGACCTATCTCCCCACTCCATCCCTATCGCCGAGCTAACATTAACCCATTTGCGAAGGCCACTCGCGCAGCGAGGGCATTCGCCCAACGGGGTCAAGGGGGCTTCGCTCCCTTGCGGGGCGTGGGGCAGCGCCCCATAAAACACTTTGCCAGTGGTAAACATGGGAGCTGACCGCCCCCAAACCCCCGTTTTAAGGACTGGCGTCCTTAAAAATCCTATTGGGGATAATAACCAACACAACGCCAGCACGAGTTCCCCCCAGCGCCAAGTTCACCCTTACTTTATTTTGCGAATGCAACGCATTCGCGGGATGGGGTCAAGGGG
>DAOTWU010000006.1:0-4655 GCA_034435735.1 Anaerolineae bacterium
TTTCATGACCTACTAAGTCACATAAATCATTGAAGTTGATTTGATATCCCTGTTTTTCACCTAAAGGTGTATTATACCATTTACGAACAAAATCAATGACTTTTGAGGACATAAAACTATAACCCTTTGAACAATTATGATTTGAAAGATAATTGTATAACAAAACTAATTTTTCAACAATAACGCCATCACTCTTCTACAGAGGGCGTGGGGCGCAGCAGGTTGATGAGAATGGCCAATATCACCTTGAGCATGTAATAGGCAGAGCGCACGGGCGTAATCGACGAAACGCCTTCGGTACGGGGGCGCATGGTGACGGGAATTTCCTGCAATTTGAAGCCAGCACGATGCAAGATAACAATGGCCTCTGGTTCGGGATAATCGTGGGGATAGTGCACCGCACAAAAAGCAGCAGCACGGCGGTTAAAAGCGGCAAAGCCAGATGTTGGGTCAGTGAAACGGCGGCCTGTGATGAGCCGAATGAGGTTCACCAGAATGGCGATACCAACACGGCGGGCGAATGTCGTCGTCTCTTCCCCCCCACCACCAAGAAAGCGCGAACCTATCACCATATCTGCGCCACTTTCGCAAAGCGCCTCCACCATGCGCGGGATGTCCTCGGCGGCGTGCTGACCATCGCCATCATTGCGCACAACGATGTCATAGCCATAGCGGCGGGCGAACTGAAAACCAGTTTGAACGCTGGCGCCAATCCCGACATTGTGGGGCATATGTAAAACAATCGCGCCGGCTGCGGCGGCTTGCGCAGCAGTGTCATCAGTAGAGCCATCGTTGATAACGACGACATCAGCCGCTGGCATGTGCTGGCGGATATTGTGCACAGTTCGGGCGATACTAGCGCCCTCGTTTAATGCGGGTAGAATAATTAAAATACGTTCGGCGTGCTGGCTCATAAGCCCCTCGTCATGGTGGCGACAACTTGGCACCTATTGTGTGCGATTTTGGGGCGTATGCCAATATGCAAGCGGGATAAACAGCGAGGAAAATGGCATAAAGCGATGCGCATATTATTGTTAAACGACCGTATTCCACCGGAAAGCCCAGGCGGGGCGGGACAGGTGGTGTGGCGGCTAGCGCAGGGCTTGCGTGATGCTGGCCATGAGGTGCATTTGATAGCGGCCACAGAGGGTGAGCCATTTGAAGAAGTGCGGGATGGCATCCCCACCTATCACTTGCATAGCCGCTATCGCCCCCGCTTCCATGCTTACTACTCGCTATTTAACCCGCAAACACTTAAACATGTGCGGCGGTTATATGAGCAGATAGCGCCTGATGTGGTCAATGGCCATAACATTCACGCCCACCTTTCCTATTATACATTCACCATCGCCCACCGTATGGGGCTGCCAACAGTGTTTAATTCACATGATGTGATGCCCTTTGCTTATAACCGCTTGCGGCACTTCGTCAATCCAGCGCGTTGCGGCGTCAACTCGCCAGAGGACTATCGTCTACCACGTTTCTATAACTTGAAGCAAATGCGCTTCCGCTATAATCCGCTACGCAATATCATCATCCGCCATATTTTAAGCCACCATGTGGACGCGCGCGTCAGCGTTAGCGAAGCGCACCGCCAAACACTCATGGCCAACGGGCTGCCCCCTTTTCAAGTGGTGCATAATGGTATTGATGTTTCGCGCTTTCAAGCTCGGGCAGAGACAGTGCAAGCGATACGGGCACGGCTGGAATTAGAGGGGCGAATGGTGGTGATGCTGGCCGGACGATTAAGCCGCGACAAGGGCGACAGGCAACTTTTGGCGGCAATGGCGCGTGTGGTTAAGACTGTGCCCAATGCGTTGCTGCTCATCCTCTCTGCACGTGAACCAAACTTAGGGGCGGAGTTCTCACATTTGCAGGACTATGTGCGCAGTGGCGGGTGGTTGAGTGGCGAAGAACTCATCGCTGCGTTTCATGCGGTAGATGTCATCACTGCGCCTTCTATTATCATGGATTCCTTCCCAACGGTGAACTTAGAGGCGATGGCCGCCCGTAAACCCGTGGTAGCGACCTGTTACGGTGGCTCTCCAGAGGCGGTTATCGATGGCGAAACGGGTTATATCATCAACCCATTCGATACCGAACAATTCGCCGATAGGCTCATCCGCCTGCTCACTGACGATGCCCTGCGAGAGCGTATGGGGCAAGCTGGGTACGAACGAGTACAGGCACATTTTTCACTGGCTGGCCAAGTCAAGCAAATGGTAGCGATTTACGAAGCGGTCATGGAGACAAGTAAACGATAATACCAACGGTGGGGTTTATATACGTCTAACACAAAATATGTTATAATTTTCACAATCTAGTCAAAGAGGGGTAACGATGCGTGAAAATGGCACACAAAGTGGGGCACTTGCGGTATCCGTCAAAAATTTGACCAAAACCTATATGCAAGGAGAACGCCGTAAGTATGTGCTGAATAGCGTCAACCTTGATATTTACAACGGTGAGTTCTTTGTTCTGCTTGGTAAAAGCGGCAGCGGGAAAAGTACCCTACTAAACCTCATCAGCGGCATTGATGAGGCAGATAGTGGCCATATTTATATTGGCGACATCGACATTTTGGGGCTGAATGAACGCGGTCGAACGCTTTTCCGCCGCGATAATATCGGCATTGTATTCCAGTTCTTCAACCTGATACCCACCCTCACCGTTTTAGAGAATATCACCCTCCCTTACGAACTGCGCGGCCAAAAGCGCAAAGAAGCAGAAGAACGCGCCAAAACCTTGCTAGAGCGGGTAGGCTTGGCAGACCGTAGCGACACGTTTCCCGATAGGTTGAGCGGTGGCGAGCAGCAACGTGTGGCGATTGCCCGCGCATTGGTGCACGAGCCTAAAATTGTGCTAGCAGATGAGCCAACCGGCAACCTTGACGAAGATACAGGGCAAGCGGTGATGACACTGCTATTAGAGCTAACGCGCGATATGGGGCGGACGCTTATCATGGCCACCCATAACCCGGAAATTGTGCCGCTAGCCGACCGCGTTGGGCGTATTCATGGCGGGCGGTTGGAGATTACTATGGCTCAAAAAAACCAAAGAAAAGCGCCTGAATTATCGTAATTTGGGGGATTTTAGGTAATTGGCAGTTATAAAAAAGTCATAAAAAAGGCGTAATGAGCCATCAAAATCAAGCGTCAGAATATAAAGAAAGTACAAAATCCCCCTGAAAAATGACCGTTTCTTACAAAAAATTAGCATTTTCTTCATTCTAAGCAATGGTGAAAATGCGCCCCTTATCGCATAATAGATGTAAGGAAACAAAAGTTTCCGGGGTACTTGATTAGCACACCATAACTTGTGCGAAAGGTAAGGCAAAATGACTAAGCCCGATCCCAACGCTATCAAACTACTGTTGGCCGAGTTGCGTAGCACCAATAAGGAAACCCGTCGCACGGCTGTCATGAAGTTAGGGATGCTAGGTGGCGAAGAAGCCGTTCGCGCCCTGATGATGGCCGTCCAGAACGAGCATGAAGACCTGATTGTCCGGGGTCGGGCGGCGCTAATGTTAGGACGGCTTGGTGACGTTCGCGCCGTAGAGCCGTTAATTCGTGCCCTGGAAGCCCCCGGATATCAAACTCCCCTTCATGCTGCGGAGGCGCTGGGACGCCTTGGCGACCCGCGCGCTGTCGAACCACTATTGCGAATGGCCGCTAATACCCGCGGGAAAACCCGCCTCGCCGCAGAGCAAGCGCTCGCCCGTTTGGGGTATAGTCCAGAAGCGGCTACCGCCCAGTTAGAACCGGAACCCGAAAGTTAAGTCGCTTATCTACTCATGGCATTGCGATTATAAAAGCCCGGTTCTACGCCGGGCTTTTTGCATCAAAAAGCAGTTCCTAATAAGCCAGAAAGGTGATGAAACTATAAGCTAACCATATCTTATAACTATCAAAACAATTTTTGTTGCCAACTAGCGCTAAACACAATAAAATAATTCCTAATTGGGTTTATGATAGATAATAAAATAAGGAATAGACAACAACACAAGAGCATGGTTTCTTCAAGAGACAAAGATAGTGTGAGAGCGCAAAAAAACATCCAACTAGAGTGGGAAACTATCGGCCCCAATTTATTCATTCTCCTTAACTACTTTGGAGAATGGACATGGGAAGAACATGACGAGCGCATAGACCATGCGTTGCAACTGGTCCATGATGCTCAAGCACCGGCGTTCATCGCGTTTAACCTGCGCGAGAATTCTTATATGCCGCCGGGGGGATTTGCTGCCCACATGCGCTATACACTACAAGCCTTTAGCACCACACCACTATTACAAGGTGCCATTTATATCATGATGACCTCTCCGTTGAATGCCCTCATCACAACGGCTTATAATACTTATGCACCAGAAGTACCCGTTTACTTCGCTCATTCCATTGACGAAGCAGCAGATATTGCCGCCAATAGCTAGCTTTATTCCGCCTGCCCCTGTGATGATTTTTTATCCAGATATTCACGCACCACACGCCGCGCCTCTTCTAGTGTAGGCACAACCCAGAAGTTCACCCCATCTTCATAACCACTCATACGGATGAAAATGCTCACCTCGCGCGCGGTGACGGGGTCCTGTGTGACAAGCACGGCGACATTCTGCGGCATCTTGCGCGCCATACGGTTGAAATGAGGAATGGGGCTAC
>DAOTWU010000007.1:0-7254 GCA_034435735.1 Anaerolineae bacterium
CTTGGCGCGCGGGTGATTGGGGTGAATGTTGCCCGTGAGTTGGTTGATGCTTTTCTTAGTGCGCGCTTCAGTGGGGAAGAGCGGCACAATCGCCGTTTCAACAAATTGCGCAAAATTGAACAAGGCCAAACCCCCTGAGGGGTTGTATAATAGTAAATGTTACCCTTATCGCCGCCCCGTGTGTAAAACGTCCTAAATTGTCGTCTTCACCCTGTTACTGGGATACAATTGGCGGCATCATTAGGCACACATTTTTGCGCAGCAGAGTGACGATGCCGCTTTATTTTGTCGGCAAGTGTCCATAAGTTTCACAGGAGCAGCCCATGGGCAATCCCCCTGTTGATGTTCAACAATTCGGCCAGAGCATCTGGCTCGATTACATTCATCGCCGTGATTTAGAAAACGGTGAATTGCAACATTTCATTGATGAATATGGGGTTGTTGGGGTGACGAGTAACCCCGCTATTTTCCAAAAGGCGATTGGTGGCAGCGATGCCTATGATAGCGCCATCAAAACCATGTTGGAATTAGACCCTCATGATATTTACGAACGGCTGGCGATTGAAGATATTC
The DNA here is from genome assembly GCA_034435735.1 of Anaerolineae bacterium. Taxonomy (GTDB): domain Bacteria; phylum Chloroflexota; class Anaerolineae; order Aggregatilineales; family Phototrophicaceae; genus S146-30. Next base: position 574 of record DAOTWU010000007.1, read on the forward strand.
AGCGCGCTACCGATCTTTTCCGTGATATTTACGAACGCACCAATGGCCTTGACGGCTATGTCAGTTTAGAGGTGTCGCCCCTGCTGGCCAATAGTACCGAAGAGACCATTGCCGAAGCAAAGCGCCTTGCCGCCGCCGTTAATCGCCCCAACTTGATGATTAAAATTCCAGCGACACCAGCGGGTATTCCCGCTATTGAAGAGGCGATTGCCGCGGGGATTAATGTCAATGTTACCCTTATCTTCTCTGTACAGAATTATCGTGAGGTCGCTGAAGCCTATATTCGTGGGCTAGAGCGGCGTCTAGAAGCGGGTGAAGATGTCACCTCGATTGCTTCTGTCGCTAGTTTCTTCCTCAGCCGTATTGACACACTGGTGGATGGCAAGTTGGAGAATAACATCCGCGCCGCCCAAACCACTGGCGACCTAGACCGTGTCAGCGCTAATCGAGAGCTATTAGGCAAGGCGGCTATTGCCAACGCTAAAGTGGCCTATCATGCTTTCCAGACGATTTTTGAAGGACCACGCTTCGCCAAACTACACGAGGCTGGCGCGCGCGTCCAGCGCCCACTATGGGCATCTACCAGCACCAAAAATCCGGCTTATCCCGATACGATGTACGTGGATAACCTCATTGGCCCGCACACCGTTAACACTGTGCCGCCTAACACGCTTAAAGCCTTCAAAGACCATGGTCAAGTTGCCCAGACGTTAACCCAGAATATAGATGAAGCCTTCACCGTTCTGGATAAACTGGCAGAAGTTGGCGTTGATATGGACCTTGTCACCCGCCAGTTGCAAGATGATGGCGTTGAAGCGTTCATTCGCTCTTTCGAGCAGATGATTTCGCAAGTGGCGGCTAAACGCGCCATGCTCAAAACGGGCATCATCGAGCGGCAAAAGCTGGCGCTGGGTATTATGGCCGAGCCTGTCCAACGCGCTATGGCGGAGCTAGATAAAGATTTCGTCTGCGCGCGCATTTGGCAAAAAGATGGCAGCGTCTGGAAAAGTCACGGGGCCACCATCAATAAAATCGTCAACCGCCTTGGTTGGCTAGATGTGCTGAAAACCATTGATTATGACCGCCTGCAAGCTTTACAGGATGCGGTGCGTGGCGAAGATGTGGACCATGTCGTTCTGTTGGGTATGGGTGGGAGTAGCCTCGCGCCAGAAGTGTTTTTCAACACCTTTGGCCAGCAAGAAGGCTTCCCCAAACTCATCGTGCTTGATAGCACCAATCCTGCCCGCATCAGCGATGTGGAAGCGGCCATTGATATTGAGCGTACCTTGTTCATCGTGGCCAGTAAGTCTGGTGGCACAATTGAAACCATGTCGTTCTATCGCTACTTCTGGCAATGCACCGGCGAAGATGGCAGCCGCTTTATTGCGATTACTGACGAAGGTACATCACTTCACACCCTGGCTGAAGAGCGTAAATTCCGCGATGTGTTCATCAACCCTGCTGATATTGGCGGGCGTTATAGCGCCTTGAGCTACTTTGGCCTTGTACCTGCCGCGCTCATCGGGTTAGACCTTGCACGCATTCGTGAGAACGCTGCGGCCATGTTGGAAGCCTGTGATGCCAAAATCACCACCGAATACAACCCTGCTGCCAGCATCGGCGCGGTAATGGGCGCGGTTGCCCGTGAAGGGCGCGATAAAGTCACTTTCATTTGTAGCAGCACCATCGCGGATTTTGGGAATTGGCTAGAGCAGCTCATTGCCGAAAGCACAGGTAAAGAGGGCGTTGGGATTTTACCCGTTGTTGGCGCTACCGTTGGCAAGCCCCATGATTATTCCAGTGACCAGCTGTTTGTCTATATCAAAGTAGAGGGTGATTCTGATGTTGAGCAGCTCGATGCTGGTGTGCGCGCCTTGCGCGAGGCTGGTCACCCGCGCGTCACCATCATGTTGCCAGATGCCTATGCACTCGCTGGTGAGTTCTTCCGTTGGGAAATGGCCACAGCCATCGCGGGCAAGATGCTCAACATTAACCCCTTCGATGAACCCAACGTGACCGAAGCCAAACAGGCCACCAAGCGCCTACTTGATAGCTATACGGAAAGCGGCGAACTGCCACAAGGTGCGGTTGTTTTAGAGGCAGAAGGCGTACGACTCTATGCCGAAGAGCATACCCGCAAGCCGCTGCGCGAACTGTGTGCCCAACATGGTTTCAATGCGGAAAGTTTGGTTGATGTGTTGGCGGCGCAGCTTATTGGCACGCACGCTGGCGATTACTTTGCGCTATTGGCCTATGTCAATCCAACGTCTGATGTGCATGCCGAACTGCAAGATTTGCGCCGTCGGGTGCGCCATGCCACCAACCGTGCTGTTACTCTGGGCTATGGGCCGCGCTATCTCCATAGCACTGGCCAACTTCACAAAGGTGGCCCCAATACGGGCGTTTTCTTCTTGCTGACGACTGGTATTGAGCAAGATTTGGCCATCCCCGATGCGCCATATAGCTTTGGCGTCTTGCATCATGCCCAGGCCTTTGGAGATTATGAAGCGCTCAATAACCATAAACGCCGTACGTTGCGCCTGCATGTAGAAAAGCAATCTGATATAGCGCGCGTTGTAGCGCTGTTGCGTGCGGCTATCGAGTTAGTAGAGCAACGCAAATTTTAATCGTGTAGGGGGCTTTTATGCCCCCTTTTTTGACTGTTGACCGGAAAGGAGGCAACATCATGACCGACCCGAATATCCCGAAATCCGGTTTTAGCGATGTTGATCGTTCACCCGACCCGTTCGCTTTAGTACAAGCGATGGATCGCCGTGCGAAATCTAGAGTAAACCGTGATTTCAAAAACCGAGTGACAAAAGTGTTAGATGTGCGGCGGGGTCATACCGTGCTGGATGTCGGTTGTGGCGTCGGCCTCGATATGGCGCATATTGGCTCAATTGTTGGGCGGGTAGGGCGCGTAATCGGTATCGATTCTAGCCAAGTGATGCTTAACGAGGGGCGCAAACGCTATGCTAAATCTGATTTGCGCTTATCCTTCATCCGCGCTGATGGCCATCATGTGCCATTACCTGATAACTTCTGCGACCGTATTCGTGCTGAAGGGGTGTTCCAGCATCTCAATAAGCCAGCACAGGCGCTCCATGACCTCGTTCGCGTATTGAAGCCTGGCGGGCGCATTGTGGTTGCAGACCCCGACTATGAGCTACGTGTGATTGATACACCCTATAAAGATGTCGCCCGACGCCTTTACCGCTTCCTCGCCGACACTTACACCCAGAGCGATATTGCTCACCGTACCTATAGCTTGTTTGTCAAACAAGGCTTATCCGATATTGAAGTAGAGCCGATGACGGCCACTATTTTGGATTGGGAAGATTTCATCAGCCAGACGAATTTCGAAGTAGAACTTGCACTGGCACAGAAGCATGGCGCTATCACCGAAGAAGAGGGGCAACAGCTTTACCAAGATTTAGAGCAAGCCGCGCAAGAGGGGCATTTCTTCGCTGCTATGACCTTCTTCATTGTCAGTGCCAATAAACCGCGTTAACTCCGTTTGTTTTGGGGCGTCATCACCGCCTGTTGATGCCCCTTGACCTCTATTTACTCAGCATCTTGTAATGTTCTGCTTTCTAAAACACGCTACAATGGTGAAAACAAGAATACGTTTTTAGGAGTTTGTGCATGGATTTGATTATCGAGACGCGCGACTTGGCGAAGGATTTCGGCAAATTCAGCGCGGTGAAGGGGATTTCGCTGGAAGTGCCTACCGGTTCTATTTATGGCTTTGTTGGGCCAAATGGCGCTGGTAAAACAACCACAATGCGGATGCTCACCACGCTAACCCGCCCAACACGCGGCGAAGGCTGGATTGCTGGCCATAGTATCTTGACTGAGCGGCGGGCAGTACGGCGCGCCATCGGCTATATGCCGGATGAATTTGGCGTTTATGATGACTTGCGCGTGTGGGAATATCTGGACTTTTTTGCCGCTTGCTACGACATCCCCGAAAATGAGCGCAAAACCTTGATTGGCGATTTATTGGAACTTGTTGACCTGGCGCATCGTCGTGATGATATGGTTGATAAGCTCAGCCGCGGTATGAAGCAGCGCCTTTCACTCGCCCGCACCTTAGCCCATGATCCGGCTGTCCTCATTTTGGATGAGCCGGCCTCTGGTTTAGACCCGCGCGCTCGCGTAGAAATCCGTGAGCTGCTGGTGGAATTGGCTAAGATGGGCAAAACAATTTTCTTCTCATCCCACATTCTGGCCGATGTAGAAGATATTTGTACGCATGTTGGCATCATCGAAGCGGGCGAAATGGTGATGCAAGGCAGCATCGAAGATTTGAAATTGCAGCTCATGCCACACCGAGAAATTTTCGTCACCGTCCGCGATAACGAAGTGGCGGAACAGGTGAAATCATTGGTTGCCACTATGCCGGATGTGCTCGGCGTCGAGATTTTAGAGCCAAAAGGTGGGCGCTCACGAGTGCGCATCGATTTTAGCGGCGATGATGACGGCGTGGCCGAGATTAACGGCAAACTGCACGAGGCTGGTGTGCGCGTTTTGGGCTTCCAAGAGGAGATGAAAGACCTTGAAGCGATGTTCATGCGTGTGACGAAAGGCATCGTGACCTAAGGGGCTTTATGATGGCACAACAGCTAAAAAATATCGTGTTGCAGGTTATTCGGTTGCCGCGCCGCATTTTGGGGTCATCTGTGGAGTTAGAACCGCTAGAAGCTATTCCTGCCGATGTGCTCACCCCGCGCGAAGCGCTCATCGAGCAGACTGCGCGCATCATTCGCCGCGCCCTGTGGGTACACTGGTTCATTACATTAGGTTTGTTACTTGCTGGGGCGATGGCGGGCATTGCTGGCCAACCCCAATTGATGGAACTAGCGCACCAACTGTTTTTAGGCGCTTTTGTCGGCCCCGATGATGTAGCGTTAGCGCTGATTATCACGCTCATGCTGATTGATATGGCTGCGCTTCTGATTTTGCTGGTGGGGGTGCGCGGGCAAGAATTCTGGGTGATTGGCGCGGCGCCAATATTGGCGGTGCTCAATTTGGGGGCACTGGTGTTACTGGGTTTCACCCCAGGCCTGCTGACTTTCGCTTTCAGTATCTGGGTATTGGTCTTCGCCCTGCGCGATTGGCGCGCTTTTCGCCTCAATCCAGTGATGATGAAAGAACTGCGCGGGCGGATGCGTGGGGCGCGCGCCTTTGTGGTGATGGGCGTTTATTTGGGGCTGATGAGTCTTTTCACCGTGCTGGTATATGCCGCTTATCCCAACATCACCCGCTATTCTGGGCCAGTTTTAGCGACGGGCGAGCTGGGGCGCGTGCTCTTCAATACCGTGATTGGCATCGAAATGGTGCTCATTATGTTCATTGTGCCTGCTTTCACCTCTGGCGCGATTACTGGCGAGCGTGAGCGCAAAACCTATGACTTGCTGCGCACCACCTTATTGCCCGAACCTTCGTTTATTGTGGGCAAACTGGAAAGCGCCCTGAGCTATGTTTTGCTTTTGCTATTGGCGGCCATTCCCATTCAATCGATTGCTTTTCTCTTTGGCGGGGTGGGGGAAAGCGAGTTAATCATCGCTTCCATTATTCTCGGTGTAACGGCGTTTGTATTAGGGGCGCTGGGGCTTTTCCTCTCCTCCACCACCGAGCGTACGCTGACGGCAAATGTGCGCGCTTATCTGGTAGCGCTCTTCGTTACCTTTGTGTTGCCCGCGCTGCTGGTCTATTTTATCGGGGTTTATCAAGATGCCCTCACGGGATTTGCTGGCATCACCGCTTCAACGTCATATTCACCTGTGGTGGAAACGCTGCTTATCTATTTAGGGCTGTTCATCGCCAGCGTGAACCCTATATCGGCGTGGGTTTTCAGCCAGATGATGCTGGTAGACCATCAGTCCGCACTGATTACCACGGTCACCCTCGCCAGCAACGGCACACAAGTCCCCGTTGTTGCGCCATGGGTACTCTATGGGATTATCTATACCATATTGGCCGCTGTATTACTCATTTGGGCGATGCGCCGTATGCGCCGTATGCGTTTGGATTGATTCAGTGATTTTGAGGTTTGTGGTGTAATGTAAGTGACGGGTTAGGATGAAACGATGACGACACAAACAGGTTTTTCACAGTACGATCATGTGCGCCAAGAGCTTGGCGACATTCTGCGGCGCTGGGATAGCCGCTTGCGTCTGCGCGTCATCGTTTACTATTTGCCCTATAGCTTCCTGCCCGGTTTACTCATTGGCTTATTTATCGCCATCATCGCGCGGATGACGCCGTTTATGCGCGCGGGCGATATAGGGTTTATTGCGCTGGTAGCGACCATTTTGGGCGTGCTTGGCTTCGTGGTTGCCGCCCGTTTGTGGCCGCGCCCGCCATTACGCTCCGCCCAATTTTTTGACCTCACCTTTAATACAAAAGAGAAAATCAGCACTGCGCTGGAAATCCTAGATGGTCGCCTCCAAGCGCCGCCGCAGATAGTAGAGCGCCAGCTAGAAGACGCCCGCGAAACCGCCCACGCGATACCTGCCAACGCTTTTCTGAAAATTATCGCCCGTTGGCAACCGTGGGTCGGTGTTGGGCTATTGGCCTTTGTGCTTATTCTGCTGCTGTTATTGCCTAATCCCATGGAGCAGGAACTGACCGCCGAAACAGTCCGCGCCGCTGGTGTAGAAGATGCCATCGACGAAT
>DAOTWU010000008.1:0-3071 GCA_034435735.1 Anaerolineae bacterium
CGTTTTTTGGTAAAACCTTCAACAGGGGTTAAAATATCGTTTGTATGATAGGTGGCCTGAAAAAACAACCGCCTGTATGCTGGTAAATAAAGCAATTCGTTAGAAAGGGTAAGAGAGAGGGAGATTTTGCGTTAGAATTTAAGGTCATACATAGCAATCCATGACCGCCTGTCTCATAATAGGATTAAGCAAAACATGATGCTACATAGTGATGCTTTATCCTACGGCAGGTTATCATGCATTATAATGGAAATTAGGCTTAAAGGGTGGCTGAACCCGCCCTTGCCAATATTCAAGAATTTGCCGAGGAGAACAAGGCAATGCCGCAAGTCCTATACATTGAGGATGATCCGAACAACCGATTACTGGTACAACGTATTCTCATGGCCTCCGATATTGATGTCGCCCTGGCGGAGAATGCGGCAGAAGGCATTGAAAAGGCGATAGCTGACCCGCCGGATTTAATACTTATGGACATCAGCATGCCGGGGATGGATGGTTTAACCGCAACCAATAAAATCCGCAGTATCCCCGAAATCGCACATATACCTATTATCGCGTTAACGGCCAATGTGATGCAGGGCGATAAAGAACGCACGCTGGCCGCCGGCTGTGATGGCTATATTGGTAAGCCTATCAATGTCGATACCTTTGTTGACGAAATTATTGCTTATCTCAGGTAAGGTAGCACATGACCGAAAACCGTAAGCGTAACCCAATAGACCCCAGCGAAGCGCATGTGCTGGTGGTAGAAGACCAAGTTCCCAACTTCGTCCTGATTGCTCGCATGTTGGCATTCATGGGCGTCCAACGTTGTGAATGGAAGACATCTGGCTGGCAGGTGGTGCAGTTTGCAGAAACGCTGCCGCGCATTGACTTAATTCTAATGGATATTCGCCTACCTTATGAGGATGGCTACCAAGCATTGCAGAAAGTGCGCAGCCACCCCCGTTTGAAAGATACAATCGTATGCGCCATTACCGCTGAAGCCAGCGAAGACCAGATGCGGCGGGCACAGAAGGCCGGCTTTGACGGCTTTTTAGGAAAACCATTAGACCCCGACCGCTTCCCTAACCAGATTAAACGTTTGCTGGCTGGGGAACAAGTCTGGGAATGGAAGTAGCCCACAGGTGAAAGCAAGGCAAGCGCGGGGCGCGGACAATCAATACCGACACACCGGGCAAAGACTAATCAACAATCAGGGAGCCTGTAGACAATGAGCGAAGCCCCGGAGATGCAAACGATTCTCCAGATTGTTTCGGCTATCGATGAAGGGATAGCAAGTGGTGCGCGACCAGAGGCGCTCATGGAGCAGGTGTTGCCCCTGCTACGTGCTCATTTTGGCACGGAAAGTGATATTCGCCTCTACCGTCTCGTTGGCCACCAACTGGTACATTGGCCGATTAATGGCGAAAATGGCGCATCAGCAGATAACGACCGACTTGCCCTCGATGAGCACCCAGCCTATGTGAAAGCGCTAGAGGGGGGTGTAATCACCTATCTCGTCGAGGAGCGCACACTCATCGCCCCCCTTAAAACGGGCGAGTTTGATATTGGCGTGCTGACCGTCTCTGGCGAAGATACACCAGAAAACCGCGCCGCGTTGAAGATGCTAGGCAGCCATCTGGGGTTAGCACTGGGCAATTTGATTGTGCGTGACCTCATCGGGCGGCAAGCTGTGGCGGCGCACCAATTGCGCGAAGGACAAACGCTGGAAGAATTCGCCAGCGCCATCGCCCGAAACATGCTCAAACCGCGCCAATTTATCTCTATCAATCTGTTCCATTTTGAAGAAGACCAATTTCAAGGCATTAGAACGCTAGTAACGGCCAACCGTCGCGAAAGCTATGTGCTCGGCGAAGAAGAGGCCATACTCATCTTGGAAGAAGATGATTTAGGCGAAATTGGGCGCGTTTACTTCGATGCTCAACCGGTCTATATTGGCAATATCGCCGAAAGCGTCCTCTCCGACCATGCAAAACAGTGGTTAGCCGAGCGTGGCATTCAGTCAATTTACCTCATCCCAATGCGGGTTGAGGGCAATACTTATGGCTTTGTTGGTATTAACGGGCTTGACCCCAATCTAGACATCACACCAGCGGAAAGCCAAGCATTACAAGCCCTCACAGACCAGGTTAGCGCGCTCATTCGGGTGCACAATTTAGCGCAAACCGCCACCTATGCCCAAACCATCAGTGCGCGGCAGGCCTTGGCATTTAACCAATTGGCTGTCGGGCAAGATTTTGCCACTATGGCGAAAATTATCGCCCGTTATATGCTCATTGAGCACGGGCGTTTTATCGCTATCAACACGATTGATTATGATGAAGCTGGGCGCGCGGCGGGCTGGACGGTCAAAGTGAGCGCCAACCGTGAAGACGCGTTTACTGATGAAATGCGCTTTGAAATTGATTGGGATGCCCTGCCAGAAGTTTTCCAACGGGCCATTGAAAATGGTGAACCTTTCAATGTTGCTAATGTGGAAACATTTGGTTTTGAGGCTTTCAGCCCGCAGATGTTAGCCTATTTTAAGGAAAATGGCCTGCGCTCTATTTTCAATGTGCCGATAACCATGGGCGGGCAAGTAGGCGCGATTTTATCGGTGGTGAGCCAACAATTGACCTCATTCACTCCCGAAGAGATGAACGCTTATACCAACCTTGCCGACCAGATTGGCGCGTTACTTGATGTGCAGGAGAGCTTGCAAGAGGCGGAACAAGCGCGCGACCTGGCGGAAAATTTGGTGCTGGCTAGCCGTTTGGTTACGGCAGCAGTCGATTATCCCTATATGGCGCAAGCAGTACTCTATACTATCGCCCGCGATAGTAAGGGCATCGCTATTACCCTATTCGACCGCCAGCTAGAAGTGGATGAACTGCCTAATAGCCGCCATTGCCTCACCTTACACACACAGGCGGCTTATTATACTGAAGAAGAATTACCAGAAGGCTTTTTAACAGAACTGCCTGATGAAGAAGCCATCTTGCAAATGATGCGAGGGCAGCCCATTTATTATACCTCGCTGCGTGGTGATAGCACGTTCAGCGAAACGACGCGCGCCCGTGCCGAAG
>DAOTWU010000009.1:0-4484 GCA_034435735.1 Anaerolineae bacterium
GGGTGATGGGCTTGGTGAGGAAATGGTGAAAGCCAGCCGCTAAAGCACGGCGCTTTCCTTCGCCAACAGCATAAGCTGTTAAGGCGATGACTGGAATATCTTTCGTTACGGGGTTGCGTTTGAGCTGGTCGACAAATGCCCAGCCATCCATAATCGGCATGTTGAGGTCGGAAATGATGAAATCAACGTCTGTTCGCTCAAGAATTCTCAGGGCTTCCTGTACATCAAAGGCTTCAAAAACGGTTGCACCATAACGCCGCAGCAGTGTTGATGCCAAAATGAGGCCATCGGGGTTGTCGTCAACAACGAGAATTTTGCAGGTGTTTAATGATATGTTGTAAGATGCCATGTTGGTATGCCTTTTATAATATTTCGAAATATTTCATTCGATAGATACATTATATCACGGAAACTGCTTGCTAATTGGTAAAAAGCTATAAAAATCCCATGAAAAAAGTAAAAACCGGCACTTGTTAAAGCACCGGCTTTTTGATGTGAGTGTGAATGAAGCAATTAAGAGAATTCGGGCTTAATTACTATAGCGCACACTGTTGAGAATGGCGGCAATAGTTTCTTGTTGGGTGGTGAAATCGCCAAGCACAATCACGCTAGTGGTGTTGATGCCGTCACTGAATACGATGATGATGGCGTTTGTTGTAGAGCCTAGCTGTTCTTTAGGAATGACGCCACTATAGGCCTCCATACCCGTTAACGGGCTATATGGGATGGGCGAAATATCCACGCCAAACTGCTCTTTTAGACGGTTGAAGACCACAGGTGGTGGTGCATTTTCTGGAAGGCCAATGTTGATCAAAGTATTCGCTGGCTGGAAGAACAGCATGACATTGCCATCCTGTGCCAGCAATGGGTCGTTTTCAGCGCCTGTGAGGTCTCGTGAAGAGCCTAAACGGAATGACTCGCCATCATTATCAACTATGACCCATCCTTCAGGATAGCGCACAGAGAAGTTCCCTAAGCGGAAGCGCCCACGTAACGGGTTATCATCGTCGACAACCTCTTCAGGCAGTTCCCGCAATGGGCCTATACTTTTCAGCACTTCAACAAAATCACCTCTCAGCGCTTCATAGTCACCAATGAAGCCAACCATGACAATTTGCCCCGCTGCGCGTAAAAACACAAAGTGGACATCTGCTACCAGATTCATATCTGCGCCGGGGGCGGTGAAAGCAACAGCTGGCGTATTTAGCCCTTCATAAGGTTCAATTTCAACTTCAACAGGCAGTAGTTGGCTCATCACAAAGGCCGCTTCTTCTGGCGTGGCGTCTGGGGAAATGTTAAACGCGGCCAAGCCCTCAATGCCTTGAATGCCAATAATCGCCTGCCCCGGCTGTTGTAAAAGGACATCTGTACCATCGGTGATGTTGGGGTCTGTAGTGACCTCGATTGTGCTGGCATTGAAGCGCGGCGTCCATCCATCTGGATAGCGAATGCTCAAGCCGATAGTTGGCGCATTGTAGATGTTGGGCAATGTGCTGGTGTCTTCAAAAGGAATATAGCGCACCGTTTGCAGCATTGCATCCAGCGTGTCTTCAAATGTGACGAAGTCACCGCCAAATGCGAAGATGACCATTTGCCCATCAACATTGAAGGCCACCACTTTCAGCGGATATTCCAGATTAGCCCCAGCGTTTGGGTAGGTGGCATAAAAGCCAACTAAATCGCCAGAAACATATTCACCCTGCTCATCAGGTGTCACTTCTGCAAAATCACTGAAACTCTCTACAGTTGCTTGTGGGGTTTCGGTATCAAACCCAATGCGTGTAATCAGTGATGGTTGCAAAAATTGTACAATGACATAACCCGATTCATTTAATAGCGGGGAAGTAGAGGTTGTTACATCTGGGTGATTGGTGATTGTGGGGATGCTTGCCCCTTCTTGCAACACCCAATCTGAGGGATAGTTAATGCTTAACGTGCCATCATCCGTTGTATAGGTATTGGTTAAATCCTCTTGTGCGATGGCAGGTAATGCAAGAACAAAACTACATAGCATGGCTACTATAACAAGCCAGCGAAAGCGCAAAGTCATAAGTTAAGCTCCTTAAAACGATATTTACTTGACAGCCTCAACATACCCTTAAAATCTTAGCGGAATGTTGCGGCCTAGTGCGCATTGATTGTAAACGCCGCTACAAGCTTAAACCAGTATGGGCGCTTGTGAATATCGCTGAGTTTTAATTAAGGCCAAAAAGTTGGCACACAGGTATTTTTATGCTATGCTTTATGCATCTGTCAGACGAGTGAAAGGAGGTGATCGACATATGTTAGGTCATAAGGGGGTGTCCCCGAGTTAGCATCACCTCAGGTGAGTGTCCTTCGGGGGCGCTCCCGAAACCGTCTAAGGAGCGGCCATGCTGTGATAGTATGGCCGCTCGCCGTTTAACACCCAAACGGAATACTCAGATTGGGCGCTTGTCCAATGTCAAAAACATCATAGCGGATAATCACCGACCCGCTCACTGGCAATTGGCTTTCCCCACCGAAAATAACCACATTTTCGACATCTAAATTCAGCCAAAACCGAATGACGGCTTCATGCTCTGGTGCGTACCATAATTCGCCGCTGATATAGATAATTTTGCCGCCATCAGCTAATGGGCGAATGTTAGGAAACACCAGCTCTGTGGGGTCAAAAGCATAGCGCCAAACTTGCTGCCCATTGATAACACTAGGCGGGTCTCCAGAAGCGGTTGCCCTTTGCACGCCGCCGATAAGGCCGCCAGCAGTTAAATCTGCCACCGCTTCACCCATAGCTGTGGTTTCAGTTTGGCAAATATCATCAATCAGCAAAAAGACATCTGGCCCAAGCCGCACCCCTTCGAGCTTTGTTTGCCCCTCTGTGCCCAATAGACCGCCCGATGTATTGATGAGCACCCGCCTTGCCGAGGCTAAACGGTTATATTCCACCTGTACGTTGGTTTCAATGTGCGCCGTGCGCGGAGTGCGGGAGAACACACCATCAAAAATGAGTTGGGCTTCATATTGCCAGCCATTTAGCTGATCAAGGCCAATATCAATTTGGGGCAATGCCAATTCGCTAAAGCCCTCTGGCGGGGCATTTTGCGTTTGCTCTATGGCAGTGGCCGCCGCATCAATATCAGAAATTGGCGTGGGTAAATCCTCTAAGCCCAACCGTTCTTGGCAGGCCGCAACCAAGAGCATCATCAGGATGACTGTCAAACTGTAGCTTATGTATCGTAGTAGTTTCATGGTGAGCATTGTAACCAGCTTGTGCTGATAAGCAAGTATAAGCGAACAAAAGTACAGCAAAAGTTTCAGATTATGGTATGATAACGACACAAACTTACAAAAGTTTGTGCTGCTTAGCTAGACATTGCTGCATACAAACGTTATACTTGTGCATACTAAAAAGGTAAGGGCGTTTGTATTTTAGCAGGAGGGTAGGACCCGGGGAAATGGGCCAAATGAACGAGCAACAAACAAATACCCCTAGTACAGACGAAATGAATCAAAAAGAAATCCCGCCAAATGAGCCATGGCTAACACCGGATGAGGCTGTTGTTGATTTAGGCCCAATGCCGGAGCAAATGAGCGATGAAGAGCGCAAAGCGCGCATTGAAGCTTTTGCCATGCAAGTTGCGGAAAAGCTAGGGGAAACAGATGATATGCCACTTGGCCAGTTGCGTAAAATGACTGAGCTTTGTGGTGAAGAGTTTATCAATAAAGTTTTGCGTAAAACCGCTGAAGTAGAAGCTAAAGGTGGCTTGTTAACCCACGATGGTACGCGCCGCCGTAGCGTTGGTGGTACGTTCTTCTTCCTTGCTAAACGCCGTATGCCTTACACCGCTTTTACCATTATTTACCCTGACCAAAATTACCCCGGTGACCCGCCCAAGAAAAAACGTACAGATGATAAACCTAAGAAACACGGCCAACAGGGTAAAGGCAAAGGTTTCAAAGGCGGTAAAGGTGCGCCGAGAGGCAAAGGTGGCCCAAGAGGCAAAGGCGCGCCAAAGGGTAAAGGGCCGCGCCAGCAAAAAGGACCTCGCCCCCAGCAGCACGATCAAGGGGAACGCAAACGCACACACCGCCCGCCACCAGCCCCGCGCCAACAGGTTGATGTGCCAGATTTAAGCCCTACCACACCGCCACAGGTTGCCGCTAAGCTGAAACAACTCATGATTGCAGCAGAGACTTTCCGTAAAAAAATCGCTGCATTAGAGGCGAAACCACCTGACCAGCGTTTTGGGTTAGAGTCTACTCGCAAGTTGCTGGCCAATACCGAACGGCAAATTGCTGATTTGAAAAAGCGATACGCAAAATAAACACACACTTAGAGAGATAGATAGCCCTACCGCACGGTAGGGCTTTTTTATTAGCGTTGGAAGGCGATGCCCCAGATGAAGCGCAAGTAAAAACCGCCAACTTTCACCCTGTCACGATGGGGCGTTGCGGGTGGTGTGGTATAGCGCGGGTGCGCATAGCCGGCGCGGATGCCGAGG
>DAOTWU010000010.1:0-4888 GCA_034435735.1 Anaerolineae bacterium
GAAGGGCTTTATGGCGTGACATTACGAAACCTACTCACCTTACAAGCCCTAGACGAACTGCGGCGCAACGTCTTAAGCCGTTAGATTTTACCAAAGCGTTTCAGAGGGGTGATGAGCCAGCGCGCGTTCATCACCCCTTTTTCATTGTTATCACTAGTTGGCATATTCACCTTCGGCAATATCTGAAGGCAGTTTGTATAGTTCCTCATGGAAGACCACAAAGCGCCCAATCATCTGCGAGGGCAGCGAGTTTTGAAGGTGCGCCGCCAACGCATCGAGCTGCGTCCAGAGTTGGGTGCGGGTTTCGGTATAGATACGGGCGTATTCCATGAGATAGTGCTCAAGGCAGTTGAGACTATCGCCCTCTTGCACAGCGGGATGCAACAAAATGTTGAACTCGCCAAAGTGAGCATCTTTGCGCATACGGCTGAAGAGCACCGGCGCGGCTTGATAGGCTTCTTCCAGTGCATCACGTAGCCGCACTTTACGGGCGCGCATAATCGCCCGCAAACGCCCGATAGCTTCCCGTCGCACATCATCGCTAGATAGCAGCAGCTTTGTGCCCACATCATTGGTGAGGCGCACCAGTAGCGAAGCTTGTGCCAGCATCTCTTCTAGCGAACCATCAGCAAGAACATCCAGATATTCCGGTATTTGGTAAACCTGCTCACACAAAATTGTGATGGGATAGGCCAGCGCTGGTATCACCATAACGCTATCAATACCCACATGCAGATGTTCCAGCAGGGTGACAGGTGGATCAACCAACCAAGCATTGCTGGCGCTGTAGCGGCGGATGAGGCCATTGCGCACTAGGTCGTACCCAGCCAGACCAAATACACTCTCTTTTACCCGAACGGTGGCTTCTATGTTGGCAACTAATTGGGGATAAAGACTATATTCTAAACTATGCAAATCAGTATAAGGATGAAGGCGACAATATTTTGCATAGAAAGTGTGATGTAGTTCTGGGTTGAGCGATTGTTCAATAGTAGAAACGCGGTTGAAAAACGCGGCGTAAGGGGCAAAGTGGCGGTCATAATCCACCATTTCACCATGTAGCCGTTTGAGGGCCGCTTCATTGAACGCTTGAACAAGGCCACGACGGGGATCATCTTCTTCCGCATAAAGCAGGCCGATGGCAACGTTATCCGACACAATCTCCAACGTGAACATGGTGTTCATCTGAACGATATAGGGCAATAACGCTTCATACTCATCAACAGTAAAAACGCCTTCTAACTGCTTAAAGGTGAGCATGGCAATAGGCGTCATGCTGATGAGTTTGAGCCAACGGCGATTATCGCTTTTTAGCTGCCAAAGCATGAAATCACGGTAAGGCGTGGGCGGCATCTGCTGCAAGAATGCAATCAGACCTTGAACATGAGCTTCGATATACGATTCATACAGTGCCTGTGTAACAACGGGCTGCTGCGACAACGCTGGATGCGTCAACATAACCTACAACCTCCTGCCTGCTTAAAGCGTTGTTCGGGTAAATATTACAGATGCAAGAAATATATTACACTGTAAATTAATTTACCCTATTCCCATAATAATACAGGTCTGCAGCCACAATTGTTAAGGTTATGCGAGATGTTATTTTGTTAGGAAAAAGCAACAAAAAAAGCGAGGGGTTTCGCTTTCTTTTAGCATGTATTCATGGAGGGCGTAAAAGGTTAGTTCAACCCTAGCGCAGTAGAAGCGCGGTCACATAGATATTGACCGCCCGCATCCAACCATTGATGCAGCGTGATGCTATAGGCGTTGCCGTTAGAGGCATCAGTATAGATACCTGTGCCCCATTGGTAATAGCGCTGTGTTTCAGGATACCAAGCGTTAAAAGGCAAGGTCGTCACTGATGGCCCACCATTATAACAAGCCAGCGCCAGACCGATGTCGCCCTTAGCAGTTTGCAAGCACTGTTGGAGCACCTCTGCGCCGCGTTTGATGTTTGTTTCGGGGTCTAGCATATTTTCGCCCGTGGCAAAGTGATAGGGCATCACCTGAAAGAGGCCTTGTGCACCAGCGCTACTGCTCACGGTAGGATGGCCACAAGATTCAATTTGCATCACCGTCGCCAACAGATTAGGGTCAATATCATAGGTATCAGACCAGCGCTGAATATCTTCAGACCAATAACTGACTTCTTCGGTGAAAATGGGGGCGATAGTAGAGCGCTGGCCAAAAATATCTTCCAACAGGCGCGGGACAGCTTCCACAACTTGCCCCGTAACATCCACCGCCAGCGCGAGCAGGTTGGGCGCAAGAATAACCAGCGCAATCGCCAGTAAAGCAAACGCGGGAAAATAGCGGTGAAAGGCACTTTGTTGAACAGAGCGGTTTGTTTTGGTACTGCGGGACTTGCTGCGAACGGCCATGCATACTCCATAGAATGCGGCAGATAGAGCAACCAATTTCGCCATAAGCCAGTACAGGGTATAGGCCACGGCATAAAGCAAACCGGCCAGTAGGGTCACCGCGCCCACAATGAGCGCAATGAGGAAATGTACAGGCTTCAACCATTGTACAAGCATTTTGCGGCTACCAGAATGGAGATAACCTAATCCTGACCATATCCGACGGAAATTGTAAGGTTGTGGCTTAGATGCTTTATCTACCTGTTGGATAGGAATTTTCACACTGTGCTTATTATAGAACATTTGTTTCATTTCAACAAGCCCCATCTCATACCCTACTCATGTATACGACATAGTTTTGATGGGGTTGCGAGAAATACGAGGATATTTAGAGGAAGGGGCGCATCTGAAGACGCGCCCCATAAAAAGCTCATTGCACAGTGAATGTACAGCTACCTTCTTCCACCAACGTGTTTGTGCCTGGACCAAAGTTCTGGTAACCGTCAGTAATCTGGCGGCTCCAGGTGACGCGGTAGGTGATGCGGTGCTCTCCCGCGCTTAACGGGCCTGCTGGCACATACCAGTACACGGCATAATCGCCATTGCTCCGCTGAATGATGCGGGTACGATACTGGTCAATGTTGGTGAGGAGAATGCCATCCAAACGCACCTCATAAGTTGCCGCACTCAAATGGTCTTGTACCTGTTCTGGCGTGCGGGCGAACCATGTCCACCAAATCGCAATCGTAGAGCCAGCGGCCAAATTGGTCGGCGGCGGGTTGCCCTGTCGCGGGTCATCGCAAACGGCCAGCACCTCTACGCCTTCCTGCACACCAGCAGGGCCACTACTCGTTGTTTGCGAAGGTGTGCGCGGTGGCGGAGCGGCGCTGGTAGGTGCGGGGATGGTGGTATTGCCCTCACTCGTCTCAGTGGGTTCAGGCGTTGGAGAGACAACTCCGCCCGCCAATGCAGTGGCTGTGGCGTTAATGGCGTCAAAGTCAATCACCGGCACGAGTGGCTCCGGTGTCTCTTCCGGCGCAGCGTCAGCAGTAGACTCTGGCCCAATATCGGCGGGATTGACCGAACCAACCGGCGTTGGCGTCACAGCAGCGCGCGGCGGTGTTGGTGTAATTGTCCCACCACCAAGTATTGCGGTCGGTAGGGGTGTGCCAAGCGCGATGGAGGTCAAATCTGGCGAGGGTGTCGCTGTTGGGAATGGCGTCGGCGTGCTTTCCAAACGCACAAGCGCAGCGGAAACCCAGCCCTCGCTACCATCTTCTAAGCGAATGTTATACCAATCGCCGCCCTGATTTTGCCCCAACACCTCAACGCCTGTACCAGGGTTCACAGTGGTAAAAGCGCGGAAGGTTGTGCCTGGCCCCTCACGAACGTTAATCGCCTGTACGCCGCTGATGATGCCGATAAGCGGCGGTTTGGGCGTAGCGGTAGGCGATAGGGTGGGCGTGGGCGGAATGGGCGTCACCGACGGTGTAAAGGTGAAGGTAGGTATAGGCGTGCGCGTCGGTATGGGTGTGGCGGTATAGCGCGGGGTGCGGCTAACGATTGGCGCAAGCGTAGCCGTTGCCGGTACGTCAATATCATCGCCCCCTTCGGCAGTGCAAGCCGCCAACAAGGCAGTAGCCAATAACGCAAGATGTAATTGGTAGCGCAATAATTTCAACAGATGCCGTATCATCATCATTCGGTCTGCTTATCATCCGTTCAGTTAAATACACAACATACGCCCTATTCTACCCCCATAGCGGCAGCTATGCACGTTTGCGTTGAGTAATCGTATATGAATATTTTCACGCCCTAACAACCGTAACGATTTTTCCTGAGGAAGGGCGATTTTGTAATCATTTTTCCTGAGAAATGGCAATTTATAACGATTTTTCCTGAAATATGGTAAAATATAATAAAATTTCACAGCTCATAAATGTTTTTCCTGAGAGAAGCTATGGCAACCAATCAAAAAGAAACTGTCTATCGTTCAGCAGGATACCAAGCACTCATTGAGCGATATCGGCTAGATGTGATACCTCACTGGCATCAATCTCGAATAATCAACAGCAACACATCAAAAACCTATCAGGAACAAGGGGTTATTGTCGATGTATATCCAGAGAGATATTGGCCAGGGGATTCTGTAGGCGATTATTTAGAATTTGCATTGAAATATGACGGAGTTAATCTGGCGATACTAGCGCGATTGTTTGAAGTTATCGATACACAAGCGTTATTGGCTTATATTCAATCTAAACCTACAGGGAAATATACTCGCAAAATTTGGTATTTGTACGAATTTTTAACTGGCAATACACTCCCTTTGGATGACGTTAAACAAGGAAATTATGTTGATTTACTGGAAGAGGACAAATATTATACCGCCCCACCGCGCCCTATACGCCGCCAGAGAGTCAACGATAATCTGTTGGGCAATCGCTATTTTTGCCCCATCGTCCGTCGTACTGAAACCCTGCGCCAGTTTGAAGCGAGCAATTTTCCCGAACGCTGCCGCCAACTCA
>DAOTWU010000011.1:0-16392 GCA_034435735.1 Anaerolineae bacterium
AACGAAACGCAATGAGCGGAGTACAACATGGGCATTCGTCTGGATTGGCAAGTAGAGGCAGAGCAATCCCATATTCATACAGAACGTGAAGATCCAACGTTGAAATGGGCGCGGCGGAGGGCACGCTATCGCCTGCTGGGATTTGTGGTCGTTGTGCTATTCTTCATCGCGTTGGGGATTAGCTTTATTGCATATCGCCTAGATACGGTGAATAAAGCGATAGAACGCAATTTGCGCCAAACTGTGGAAGCAGAGATGGCTGCATTACGATTTGGCGATCTCAACACCTTTTTAGCGCTTCAGCATCACGATAATCCAGCTTGGGTTGCCGAACAGCAGGATACATTTGATACCTATCAAACGCTCAAAGTAGAACACGATGTTCAACTGACGGGCAATGTGTTGCAAGTGTATATCGAGGGCAATCGGGCACGGGTACATGTAGAAGAGATAATCGATGGTGTGCCTTATACACGTCTTTGGTTCTACTGGCGGTTTGAGGATGGCTGGTTGCATGTACCTACAGACTATACATTCTGGGGCGATTTGCGCACTTATGAAGGCACATATATCACTGTACGCTATCGAGGAGTAGATGACCCGCTAGCGGTGGCAGTTGGGTTAAAATCAGAAAAATGGATGCAAAATGCCTGTAACACCCTCGCCTGCCCCGAAGAGATGCCCCATATCACCATAGATATTTTACCAACTGGCGTGAGCGACATTCAGTGGGCAGAGGGCAATATGTGGCAAATGCTCATTCCGTCGCCTTATGCGGAACGTGCACGTAGTGATCGCCCCTTTGATACAGAGATGCAAGTCGCCGTCGCCACATTGCTCGCAGAGCGCATTACCAGCATTATCAGCAATGAGTTATCACCAGTATATCCAACCGATAGCTACTATTTACGGGCGGCGGTTGTATCGTGGCTTGTTGGTCAATTTGTCGAGATAAATACCAATTCCTTTCTCATTGCTAGTCTGGCACAAAATTATGGCGAAGATAAAGTGGGGCTTTTGTTGCGAAGTTTAACACCAACTAGTGAGGTGAGTATTTTCTCCAACATTCTCGACAATCGCCCATTGAATGAGTTAACGCTGGACTGGCGAGACTTGCTAACTTGGCGATTAGCAACAGAAGATGAATTGATTCGACGTGATGACCTCAATGCCTATTTGAGCTTATACGATACCAACGACGATGCTGCAATTAACGCAGCTTATACCCACTATGCTGAAGGCCCCTCGCCCGAACCGCGTGTTATCGTCGCGGTAACACCCGAAGTGGGAGAAGATGGACAAGCCTATTTGCGCGCTATAGCTGTTCAAGGGCAAGGGCAAAGCGAAATTCGATTCAGGTTAGTAAATAACGTCTGGAAGCGCGTTGAATAAAACCCACATCACTGAATGTGCTAAAATAGCTATTAGAATGTACCGCAAGTAAAGAAGGGAAAAGCTTATGTTAGATGACCTGCGGAGCAGCTTCGAAGACGAAGATTTAGGTGTAGAGTTTGAAGAAGACGAGTTTGCAGATTTTGATTTTGAGGGACAAGTCATTGCAGAAGCCGCCCCTAAAAAATTTCTCGGGATGACGGCTATGGAGCGCATGATTCTCTCAATCTTCTTGTTCCTCAATGTTTTTGTGCTGGGATTAGCGCTTCTCGTCGCTACAAACAGAATACAACTTTGATATATAACTAAGGGGATGGCGATAAAAACAACCATCCCCTGATAGTTATGGTATAGTCACTATTCTGCTGGCTTGAGCACTAATCGTGCACTAGCAGCAGCTTCTACTTGTTCGTTAGACCACAGCATGGGGTGATATTCGATATTGCGCCACATATCAATCATATCCCCATAATGCTCACTGAATGGGTGACCGCTTTGGCCTGTTGTATTGACCGTCAGGCTATTATCAAAATCGCTCAAATCCACAATCATTCGCATTGATGAGCCAGAATTCACAGAGAAGCCATCTGAAGCATCCCAATTCGCAGCGTTGACCGTTGCGGTGCTGCCGCTAGTAGCTACAGGTCCACGATTGACCATATTTTCAATAAGCTCAATACCACTTAAGCCAAGCGGGTTACTGACAAAGGTTGTGGTGTGTATATCACCCCAGCGCCAATCATCACGATTATCACCCAGCGCAGCCACAGCATTGTCATACCCCTCGCGGAATGCCCGCATCACAATATCATCGCGGGTCTCTACAGTTTCGGTGTTAACATCATCCCAAAGCACATGCTCTGGGTCTTGAGAGAGTAGATACAGCGCCCACATTTCGCGGCTGTTGCCACTGATTTCTATAATTTCCTTATACTGGTCAGTAAAGGTATTATCGAGCAAGGCCACCCAGAAATAGGCATAAAAGGCGGCGCGTGGGCTATCCATGTGCATTTGGTAATCCCACTCTAGCAGCCAATCGCGCATTGCGTTGAGCTGTTCATCCCCAAAATCCATATCCGCAATGAGGGGCAATAGTTCTTCTGCGCTGATAACTTTGTTATCGGCGTGGATGGACTGCATGGTTGCGATGGTATGAGCGTCTTCTGCCTCAAGCATCTCTACAATTCGTTCACCACGATAGCCGTAGTCCCAATAAAGGTCAAAAACATAGTTGGCATCTTCCCCAAATTGGTCGGCTAGATTTTCGGCCAATTGCTCATAGTATTCAGGTGGAACAAGTGCCTGATTAGCCGTTGCGATATAACCGCGTTCAGGGTTCAAAACACGCGGCAATTCATCAAAAGGCACATATCCAAGCCATTCATAAGCATCAGTAGTGCCATCTACAGGTAAAACGCCTGTATGGCCGTTGGCACGAATGGGGACATTGCCCGGCGTTTGATAGCCGATATTGCCTTCTACATCAGCGTAAATAATGTTCTGCGCAGGCGTATCCCAATAGCGCGCAGCATCGCGAAATTCTTCCCAGTTGGTCGCGCGGTTCAAGCGCATAACAGCCTCAAGAACAGTGCCAGGTTCGTATGCTGTCCAGCGGAAAGCTAACGGATTTTCATTATTGAAGCCCATTGGCTGCCCATTTTCATCAAGTTCGTTATCGTTGATGATGGGGCCAAGGTGTGTTTCGCGAACTTGAATAGTCACAGTTTCATCGCTATCACCGAAGCGAATAACCTCTTCACGGACAGTCATATCGCGCCATTCGCCATTCCACTCGTATTGCAGTGGATTTTCTGGATTGACTTTAATGCGATACAGGTCTTGGGTATCCCACCCTACATTTGTGACTGCCCATGCAATATGCGCGTTATGGCCAATCACAACACCAGGCGTTGGCGAGAAGGTGAAGCCGACTACATCATAAGGGCATTCATCAGAAATGGGGCGGCAGTGTAAGCCAATTTCATACCAGATAGAGGGCATTTGAATACCCAGATGTGGGTCATTGGCCAGTAAAGGCATGCCGCTGGCAGTTTTACTCCCATGCACCACCCAGTTATTGCTACCAATGCCAGAACCTTCGCCAAAGATAAAGCGTTTATTGGGGGCAATGTTACCCGCAAATTGTGTCTCGCCAACAGGAACAGCGGCGGTATCGCTTTCTAGCATCGCGAGCGTATCTTCAGAAAGTGGTAAATCTTCAGGGAAGATAATTGTCGGCTTATCTTCAAAGGGGAACAGCGGCGCAATATCTAGCACTAAATCCTCGCTGAACTCGTTATAAAGCTTATCAAATACAAGTTCTTCGCTGCGATTGCCGCTCAAATCCCATGCCATCACTTTGCCCCAAACCAAAGTATCAATGGATGTCCATGGGCGAAGCGGGATATTGACGCCAGTGATACCGAGGATATTGTATTCCATTGCTAGCTGAGAAGTGGGGCGACTTTCAATATAAGCATTCACACCATCAGCAAAAGCTTGCAATATCGCTTTGGCCTCATCGCTATACGCCTCAAAATCGCGTTCAGCGGCTTGACGCCAACCAACGGTGCGAATAAAAATATCTGACCCCATCAAGCTATCGTTTTGGCCAGTAAGCTCTTGTAAGCGCCCGTCGCCCGTCGCGCGGAAAAACTCCATCTGCCACCAACGGTCTTGTGCTTGAGTAAAACCTTGTGCAAAGAACAAATCATAGGTATTGCTAGCATAGATATGGGGTATACCCCACTCATCACGCACAATCTCAACAGTATCTCGCAAGCCATCTACTACGAATTCGCCATCATGAAGCGGCAATGGGCCACGTGTCCAGTTGGTAATGACAACTGCAACACCAGCAATGAGTAAAATAGCTAGAAGCAAAGGTGAAAACATTAAAACACGTCTCAACAACATCTCACAGCTCCCTCAAATTAATCTAATGTTTATTTAGTTGTGGGGAGGTTGTTGTAACGTATTTAAGTTCATTACGCAAACTGTTGGTATATTACGAAAAAACAAGCGTAATGATTACTCATTTAATGCTTGAAGTTCCGCTTCAATACGTTGAATGTAATCAGTAGCTTGCCCTGCCCAAAATCCAGTTGGTGCGAGAGAAAGATAGCGTTGAAAATCCTCCAACGCTCTTTCACGAGGCCCCATAGTGTAGAACAAAACACCACGATGGAAATATGCGGGAGAATAAAATGGCGCGATTGATAAAGCGGTGTTGTAATCGCTTAAAACAGCATCCCATTCATAAAGTAAAAGCACCATTTGGCCACGTAAAGTGTATAATTTTGCCATGTGTGAAGGAGCATAAGCAACATAAGCAGTTCGGCGATACGTGTTAATTGCTTCATCCACTGCATTAACAGCAGCATCATAATCAAAGGCCAACGCATACAACTGGGCTTGTGTCGCCAGTAAAGCGCTCGCTTCGTAAGGCTGTGACTCAAACATCTCCTGCGAGGCTTGAATGAGGGAAAGCGCTTGGGTCGTTTGTCCTTGCTGCCAATAGCTCCAAGCTAGATTGGTAATCGTTGCGACATCTGGGGACACTACTTCGAACTCTAATAAACTGGCGGCTTCATCAAATGCGCCATCCAAAAGTGCACAATTTGCATTAAAAAAAGCATCTTGTGAAAGCGGTGAAGTTAAACTATCAACACAAACGCCCTCCCCATAAAGCAGAATGCTGGCTATGGCTTCATAAGAATCTCTCACCTCGAATACATTTTGATTATCATGCCAACTATAGAGTACAGGCGATAAGCGTTGCAAAGGGGCAGCATGTTCTTGGGGGATATATAGCCGCCAATTAACGGGAGTAGTCACATCCAACACCCATTTATCATTAAGCCCGGACAGTTCAAAAGTCAGGTCAAGGGTATAGCCATAATCATTTAGCAAATCATCCAGATTTTGAGCCAACTCATCAGTTGGCAAAGTAGACAATTCTACGTTCCAGAGCATCAGCTCAATACGCGTTAAATCGTCTTGCGATTTGGCTGAAAATAATGGCAGCAATAATAAAACATAGGCGAGCAAAATAGCATTTATCCCTAATTTCCCCCTCAAATATCCCAAATTATCCCAAATATCGAGAGTGATTGACTTTAGTTTGTGCATCCTCAAATCCATTCCTGAACTCGCTTTATAACGCTTTTCAAGGTATAATAAAGGGGATATATGGTGCGGGAAAAGCCCCGCCTAGTTTAATCGTACAATGATTGACAAACTTTGTGCTTTCCTAACCCATAAACACACAAACAAAGTCCATCTAATGCAGGCTTAAACTGATACTCAATGCAATATCCGATAAGCATGTCGGATGGTATTGAGATATTTTACCAATAGTAGCAAGTGGGCAAACCCTGAAGGGTGAAAGGAGTAAAAGCGGCGAGATGCCGCCTGCCAATCATGACGGAAATCGGCACAGTACGAACAATAAACATTAACGAGGAGATGCGCGGCAGCTATCTTGATTACGCCATGAGCGTTATTGTAGCGCGCGCCCTGCCCGATGCACGTGATGGTTTGAAACCTGTGCATCGCCGCATCCTCTATGCTATGTATGATATGGGGTTACGCCCTGGCACCCCTTATAAGAAAAGCGCACGTATTGTAGGTGAAGTTCTAGGTAAATATCACCCGCATGGCGACCAAGCGGTTTATGATGCTATGGTGCGTATGGCGCAAGATTTCTCTTTGCGCTACCCAATGGTTGATGGTCAAGGCAACTTCGGCAGTATGGATGGCGATGGCGCGGCGGCTATGCGTTATACAGAAGCGCGTATGGCTGCAATTGCTGCCGAAATGTTGGTTGACATCAACATGGATACGGTGGATTTCACCGATAACTATGATGGCACTCAACAAGAGCCAACTGTTTTGCCCGCACGTATTCCCAACTTGCTGATTAACGGCGCATCTGGTATCGCCGTTGGTATGGCCACCAATGTACCCCCGCATAATTTACGAGAAGTCTCTGCTGCCATCAACTATATGATTGACAACTACCATCGTGTAGATGACATTTCCGTTGATGAGCTGATGGAATTTGTTAAAGGGCCAGACTTCCCCACTGGCGGAACTGTCATCGTTGGCGATGAGCTGAAAGAGGCCTATGCCACAGGTAAAGGGCGGGTGGCCATTCGTGCTCATGCGGAAATTGAAGAAGGGCGCAACGGATATATTCAAATCGTCTTCACGTCCATCCCCTACCAGGTCAATCGTGCCTCTATTGTCGAGCGCATTGTGACGATGGTGCGTAGCGGGCGGCTGGATATGGTACGCGACCTGCGAGACGAATCCGACCGAAACGGTACCCGCCTAGTTGTAGAGCTGAAACGCGGCGCACAGCCTTTAACGGTGCTCAACCGCCTATACAAATTCACCCAATTACAGAGCACATTTGGCATCCAAATGCTGGCGCTGGTCAATGGCGAGCCGCGAAACTTGAGCTTACGACGGGCGCTCCAAATCTACATTGAGCACCGCTATGATGTCATCGTACGCCGCTCCAACTATGAACTCAACAAATTGCGGGCGCGGGCGCATATTCTTGAAGGCTTACTTAAAGCGCTGTCAAGCATTGACGCCATCATTCAAACGATTCGCTCCGCACCAGATGCAGAGCAAGCCCGTAACCAGCTGCAAACTCGTTTTGACTTATCACAAGCGCAAGCTGAAGCAATTCTGGAAATGCAGTTGCGGCGGCTGGCAGCATTGGAACGGCAAAAGCTGCAAAACGAATATGATGAAGTGATGGCGCGGATTGCCTATTTAGAAGATTTGCTGGCATCACCGCAAAAAATTCTGGAACTCATCCGCGATGATGTGAATGAAGTTACCGATAAATATGGTGATGAGCGCCGCACCCAAATTGAATATGGGCATGCCGATTTTGATGAAGCCGACCTTGTGCGCGAGGAAGATGTTGTCATTTCACTAACGGTCAATGGCTACATTAAGCGCGTACCAGCGGCAGCTTATCGTGCCCAGCATCGTGGGGGCAAGGGCGTCATTGGTATGCAAACCCGGGAAGAAGACGCCTTGCAAGATATGTTCGCTGCCAGCACATTAGACACCGTGCTCTTCTTCAGCGACCGAGGGAAAGTATACGCACGCAAAGCCTACCACATTCACGAGAGTAGCCGCGCTGCACGAGGGGCGCTCATCCATACTATTTTGCCGCTGGATGATGATGAGCGTATTACAGCCGTTTTACCCGTCTCCTCGTTCGATGTTGAAGAAGCCTATTTCATCATGGCAACGCGGCAAGGGCGCATTAAACGTGTGCATCTCCATGAGTTTGTCGATGTTCGCCCAAGTGGTTTAATAGCTATGGGCTTAAACGAAGGAGATGAGTTGGGTTGGGTCAAACTGACCAACGGTGACCAAGACATCATTCTTGTGACAGAACATGGACAGAGTATCCGCTTCCATGAGAGTGAAGTACGGGTTATGGGGCGTCCAGCATCTGGCGTTAATGCCATGAAGTTCTATGGGGGAGATCGTCTCGCCGGCATGGATGTGATTGGACCACAACATACCCATGTGCTCATTGTGACTGCAAATGGTTATGGCAAACGCACACTTCTTGAACATTACACACGCCAATCACGATATGGCTATGGCGCGCGCACACTCACCCATTATGAGCAAACAGGCCCCATCGTGGCGATGCGCTGCATCAACGAAAACGATGAAATTTTGGTAATCACCCGTGGTGGCGTTGTTTTACGCACACAATTGGGCGAAATCCGTGAAACTGGACGAAGCACACGCGGCGTTTCTATCATCACGCTGAATGAAGATGATATTGTGGCGGGCATTGCTGTAGTCAACAACGAGCCAGTAGATACAGAGAAGGAACAGGCCGCTCAAAGCAATGGTAATGTGCCTGATTCATAAGAAGCAACCGTGAACAAAAGAAAAACAGGCGGGCCAATGCTCGCCTGTTTTTAATTCACTAGATTGTGTTAGGGCGTAAAAAGAGAAAGAACTACTCTTCCTCTTCTTCTTCAGACTTACCCTTACCAATAACTTCCGGCTCACTGAGAGCAGCAGCCTCTTCAGCTTCCGCCTCTTCAGCCTCTTCAGCACGGGCAGCAGAGGAGTAGACAACGCCAGCGATAACTTCATTTTCATCGCTGAGAACGGTCATATTATCGAGCTGCAAATCTGATACTTGAATTTGTTTGCCAATTTCGTCCAAAACGGAAATATCAACTTCGATTTGGTCAACTAGATGACGTGGCAAGATTTCCACTGAGAGGAAGTTCAAGCCAGTGATCAAAACACCCTGACGCGCAGCGACAACGGGGCTTTCCCCAACCAGATGAATGGGAATATCGGCGCGAATGGGGGTATCAGCGTCAATAATATACCAATCGACATGCAAAATATTGCCCTTCAGCACATCGCGCTGCACATCCTTCGCTAAAGCGGGATAGGTTTTGCCATCGATATTCAAGTCGATAATTTGGGTACCACCTGCGCGCATAAGGGCAACTTCTAGCGGGCGCCGCTGAAACTGGACAGACAGCGGCTCGGTTTTAGGACCATAGACCGTGCCGGGGATAAGGTCTTGACGGCGCAAAACCTTAACCTTTTTGCCGGTGACGGTGCGGATTTGTGCTTCTAATGCTACATCAGCCACGTTAAAAACTCCTCGGCAAAGATTTACCCCCGGCTACTCCGGAGGACTCATATTTCCAGGTAATGGTGACGCAAAAAGTACGCAACACCTAAGTAGTGTCATTCTAAACGGCAGGGTTGCTTACGTCAATTCTGAAAAACAAACCGCCCACCCCATAGTGGACGGCACGTTGCAGAGCGGGTAACGGGATTCGAACCCGTGACACCCTGCTTGGGAAGCAGGTGCTCTACCACTGAGCTACACCCGCAAAGTGCTCATAATTATAGACATTGGTCTGCGCAGTGTCAAGAATGAGCTAAACTTAAAGTGTTATACTTTGTTAGAGAAGGTGGGGTTACAGTCACAAAAATGGAAGTTGGCTATAATAGACCTTAAAGTAATATACTACTACCACAATAAACATGGGGTGGAGTAAGCTCTTGACTGAACAAGAAAAATCACATTCTCTCAGTACAACTGGGGAGAATCAATCATCGACGAACGATACACAACAACATCTACAAGCCATCCAAAAAACGATACAAGCACTCAGTAAAATTTTATCCTGGGATGAAATACTGGAGAAAATGGTCGATGTTGTATGTGAAATCTCCTCATGCAATCGGGTGATTATATTTGCGCTCAATGATGAATCCAGTGGGCTTATCTATGGTGCGAGTTCCAAAGCATTACCAAGTGGACAAGAATCACTAGAAAAAACATTTATCAGCTTGCAGGGAATTACATCTGAAAGCACGTTATATCCCCTTATGCAAGGGCAAATTGTTCGCCTTGATACATACCCCGATACCAATACCCGCCTAGGAGAATTAGCGCGGCTATTAAAGACCGAACACTTATATTTTGTACCGCTACTCGTGGATGAGCAGTTATTGGGGTTATTAATCATTGACGTGGGGAAAACCCCGACATCGGAAGAAATGCAAGCCTTATTAAAAGCCATCACCCCGTGCTTATGTAGTGCAATCTACAACGCACGCACCCATAGTAAAACAATCACCCAGTTAAATGCCACATTGGAAGAAATGAATATCATGCATCGTATCGATGAAGAATTAAACGATACGATGGCGCTCGACACTGTTTTCACAATGACGCTGGATTGGGCACTCAGATTCACCAATGCACATGTGGCTTCATTAGCGCTATATGATGCAACCAGTGATAATTTACAGGTAGCTGTTGATTACGGGTATACCTCAACAGCAGAGCAAAGGGCTTTGTTACGCCGAGAATATGGAGAGGGTATCGCCCATCGTGTAGCACGAAGCGGCCTAGCAGAAAATATCCCAGATGTGACTATAGATCCAAACTATATCCCGCTAGACCCTAATGTGAAATCTCACCTATCAGTACCTGTCATGCGAGAAAATCGCGTTGTGGCAGTTATTTCGTTAGAGAGCCACAAGATTAACGGTTTCACTGATGACCATCAAACTTTTGTAGAAAAATTGGCGACAAGAGCAGGGGTGGCTATTGATAATGCGCGCCTATTCACCGAAACAACCCAAGAGCGCATTAAACTTTCCCAAATTTTGCGGAATATCGCCGATATTGTTTTGGTCATTGATATGGAAAGACGCATTACCTTAAGCAATACAGTTGCGCGGTCGGTACTGCGTTTAGGGCCAGATGGTGGTATTGGCCAACCATTTGCTGATATTATCACACATACCGGCCTGAATAGGTTTTTCTTGAATGCCATTGAGGCTAACGAACGCATCATCGATGAAATAGAACTCCCCAATAAACGGGTTTACCATGCCAGCGCAACGCCACAGGAAAACATAGGGTGGATTATCGTTCTACAAGACATCACCCCATTCAAAGAAATGGACGCGCTTAAAAACGAACTCATTGACACTGTATCTCATGACCTTAAACAACCGCTCAGTGTCATGTCAGGTTATTTAGACTTATTACAAATGTTCAACGAGTTTGATGAACGCTCAACAAGCTTTGTCGGCATGTTGAATCAGTCTGTACAAAACATGCGACAGCTAATCGATGATTTACTAGATTTAGCACGCATCGAGAGCGGCGAAAACATAAAATTTGAACCCGTTTCCATTTATGAAATCATTCAAAGCTGTGTTGAAATTGTAAAAGTCAGCGCAGAAAACAAGCAAATGACACTGGATGTTGAAGTACCGACTGATTTGCCGCCAGTACGAGGGGAACGGGGAAAACTACGCCAAATTTTCACTAATTTGATTAGCAACGCTATCAAATATACCCCGCCAGAAGGGCATGTTGTAGTCACAGCAGAATTGCGCGGTATGATGGTACGGGTGGAGGTCAAAGATAATGGTATGGGGATTAGTCCAGAAGACCAAGCTCATATTTTTGATCGCTTTTACCGTGTACGCAGACCAGAAACAGATAGCATTGAAGGCACGGGGCTTGGCCTCGCCATTGTGAAAAAGCTTGTAGAATCCCATCAAGGGAAAATCGGTTTAGAAAGCCGTTTAGGCGAAGGGTCTACATTTTACGTCACGCTGCCTATTGATAACTAAAAAGGGCAGCGCTTTTTCCACGCTGCCCCTTGCTGTCCCTTTGGTTCAAGACTGATTAAGTGTCTTCACCTTCATCATCTGGTTTAGGTGAGGGCACTTCCCGCACATCGATTTCCTCTTGACCATCTGCATTCATGTGAATATCCACTTCACGCAAATCATTAGCAGCGCTAACCGAGATGACCATTTTGATGTCTAAGTCCTTATCAACCAGCCCCAAATCTTGCAATGTCCAGATTGTGGTGATGCGGTCGCTCAAGTTTGGCCATTGGTCTTTCGCCCAACGATAGCGCTCACGAGCAAATTGCCAGATAGGTTCAGGCTGTTTGCCCCAGCGATACTCACGGTATTGCCGCCAGATTTCTTCAGGGTCTGTTAAGGGGAAGAGAATGCCCAACATAGCCCGTTGAACTACTGTAGCATCACGCCCTGTTTCCAAGTTCACCCAGTTGTGATAATACTTATCGACAAAGGTGAAGATGCCATAGTGAGAATAGAACTCAATTTCATCTAGCAGCTCTTGTTTGCGGTTATACGCGTCCATATAAGCCGCTTCCAGTTCTCGGCTCGGCTCTGGTGCACGCTCATGCCCATGTTCATGGTGGCCATTCAGTCCATTGAGATACATGTATTCTGGCGAGATGTTGTGCAAATACATCACCAATCGCCGTATACGTTGAGGTTCAACATTGAATTTGACCATTTTCTCGTGGTCAATCAATTCATTGACAGCATCCGCTACGCCGCGCTGGCGCGCTTCATCTAAAGCACGTTGCCAACCACAAACATAAGATGGTGTCGTGCCGGGTACAGGCTTGATGATGATTTCTTCTTCGGAGCGCAAACGCCAACCACCACGAGAAATGTAAATCTGCGCCGCTGTAATTAACGCAGCAGCAATAGTAATGGGCAGTAGCGCCTCGGTTTTCTGAGTGACGAGGACAATTGCCATTACATAACTGGCAATCATACCCCGTAAGCCTGCAAAGCGTAGTGAACGCGCTTCTGGCGAACCTGGCTTAATCCCACGCTCTTCAAGCACATCCTTGCGCACAAGATATACCGTTGTACTGGTAATAACAAACGCGCTAACGAAGCCAAAGGCGTAGTAAGATTCTACGACAACCACTTCACGGATAATGGGGATGAGCATAGCAGCAATGCCCCAGATAACCGCGATACCGATACGGTCGTCCTTGAAAAAGCCGGGCAAACGCCCAAGTCTGGCCGCATTAGCTGCTACAGCAGCGCCACCAACATAACCACCACCTTGCGCTAGTAACAGGATAATGGCCAATAACGCGCCAGCAACGGTTAAGAGCACTTGCCCACCTGTACCTTCGAGTGAACGCTCTACAACCTCTGCTAATGCGACAGCACGAGCCAATTCGTCAATCTTTGCCTCCAACTCCTCCCCTTCTAAGCGAGGAATAATGCCTTCCTCCATCTGTAATTCCAGGAAGTTAAAGGCTTCTTCTCGAATGCGTGGGAAAGTGGCAACTTCTGCCACCTCAGCTTCAAGATTTTCCATATCAATGCCGTTGCCCAATGTTTGGGCAGCGACAATCTCATATTCAATGAGCAATGTGCTGTAACCCTCAGTAGCGGGGATATTCCACGATTTCGCGGCAAATAGCTGAAAGATGCCTGTGCCAATCAGGAAAATGGCCGCGATGACTAGCGCCGTGTTGATAACTTTCCACTTAGGGCGGGCTGCATGCTTACCACTAGCTGGAATGACTTCGTAGCCAGAGAAGCCCAGCATAGCGCTACTCATTGAGCGGAAGAACAGGCCAACCATAGTCGCCAACGATAACGCGCCAATATCTTGCTGCACCCGCACTACATGCTCGGCGACACCGGTCACTTCTAACTTATGTACGATGCCATCAGTCAAAATCGCCCATTCAGGATGTAGGGCAGCATTTACACCGACAAACCCCAGAGCGAAGATAGTGAAAATGGTGAACGCGCCACCGCCCAACAAGAAAAGCGGCACTGCGCGCTTTGGGCCAAGCGCCACCAACACCGCCATGATGAAGAACGCATAAACTTCTGCAAGGAGAATGCGGACATCGGCCAATTGTGGCAAAAAGAGCATGGTGACATCAGCTGCGGAAATAGAGCTGATGATGATGGTCAAAATCGCATCAATGAAAAAGAGGCTTGCACCTGCCCATGAGAGGAAACGCAGCCGTGCTGGACCTATAGCTTCCACCAGAGGGCCACTACCACCAGCATTGGGGCGCAAATACGCACCAGCTTTATAAGCAGGCACAATACCAAAGTAAAGCATAATAGATAACACAACGAACGCCATAATAGCGATGTCGTGATACCCTGCCGCGCCATGAATGGCTAATAGCGTTTGATAGGCAGCAACGCTGAAAGCATCGGCAGCAATTTCAAAGATGAGCGCCAACACACCCATCCCAGAACCACCAAGTAGCAGCCCTTCAACCATCAAGCGTGGCAATTTACGATCGGCTTCGCGCCGCTCGTCGGGAGCGATATAGCTCTTGAACATAGGTCAACGGCCTTTGTTTCTGAACTTGCAACTAAAGAGATAAAGGTAGCACAAATTGTGCAAAAGCAAAAGAAAAATCGCCCTCAACAAGCGGCGATTTCGCTATTTATACACTATTATGGGCTTAAAAAAGCCCCCAATTTTGAGGGGGCTGGATTGTTTTATGACTCATTCATAGCTGCAATATGATTATGCAACCATGTTGATATAGTTGGGAGGAAATCCCCTGTAAATTCTGGCGGTAGCTCAAAGTATTCATCAGGATGGCCAGTAGTCGCTTTTTGGAACAGGTGATTAGCACCTGGAATGACAACAAATGTAACATCGCCATTCCCACCACTTAATAAAGCTTCAGCCATTGGTGGCAAGTTTTGCAACGGATCAACTTGTAAATCAAGCTCGCCGAAGATTGCAAGCACAGGAACGGTGGTTTGTTGCCAATCTTCATAAGGATCATAGTTCAATAAACTAATGAGGCTTTCCTGTTGAAAAGCTTCAAGATTGCCCTCAAGAGCGATTTCGATATACTCTTCAACGGTTTCAGCTCCAGATTCCGCACGCTCATCTTCAGTCATGAGTTCCCAGTCTTCTGCAGCTAGGGTACGCACAGTTTCAGCGAAAGTGTCAAAATCGCGCGCCATTGCTAATGGCAAAAGCATCTCCAATTGCTCAGCTGTGCGGTTAACACGCTCCTGAGACGCACCACCAGCCTGCAAAATCAGTTGACTTTGCTTAATGACAACATCTTTACCAGATACACCAATCCCAGCCATAGAGATGATGAAATCCACCCCACTATCAGGGTCAGCGCCTAAAATAGCGGCGTAAACCCCACCTTCACTATGTCCCAAAACACCAACTTGTGCGGGATTAATATCATCGCGGGTGTGCAAGTAGTTGACAGCGGCTTGCGCATCAGCAGCAAAATCATAAATAGTGGCAGTATCATAATCCCCTGTGGATTCGCCCATGCCACGATCGTCATAACGCAAGACAGCAAAGCCTTCGCGGGTTAAGTAATCAGCAATGATGCGAAAAATGGGGAAACCAGGCACAACTATTTCATCGCGTGTTTGAGGGCCACTCCCCGTCATCAATACCACAGCAGGATACGGACCTTCAGCATCAGGAAGGGTTAATGTGCCTGCTAAAGTAATATCACCATTTTCAAAAGTCACAGCCTCAACTGTATATGGCAAGTCTTCTTCTTCAGTGATGAGCGGCGCGAAGCTATCAAGCACAGGATTAAACACTGCTTCATGCAAAGCATCAAATTCGTCTGGCGAGGTTTGCAATAAAACAATGTAGGTCGTACCACCCTGCTCTGCAATAGCTAAATCAATCTTAACTTGAACAACACTCACTTCGAACTGGTAAAGTGTCCACATAAGCGCTGCAGTTTCAAGTTCACCGGTCGGCTCTGGAATTTCATCAAGAGCGAACTGGGGCAACAAACTACGCCAGACTAATTCCGCACGCGCTGGTGCGGATTGCAATGCCAAGAGGGTTGTGTCTTGTGGTGAGGCTTGACGGGCATATAAACCAGGACCAACATTGCCCCAATCAACCGGTTTAACCGCCTCAAATCCAAAAGCTTCATCGGTAAACGACTCTAAAACAATGCTTTCTTCCTCTGCCTGAGCAAATGCGAGACCAGAGAAAGCCAATAATATCACCCATAAAACTATGAACTTTTTCAACATGTTCCTCCCTGTATTTTGTCCAATCAACTTTAAGTATAGAACTATGCTGATTCCCTCATAACCCCGAAATGTTAGGGGTTCATTGGGCATAAAGCATAAAACGGAAGCGAGGATTTATTGCGATTTATCGGATAGCTGGATATGATTAAACGAGAAATTAATCTAATCACGATTAGAAAAGCCTATGAACATTATTCAGACGCATGTTGACACTAGAAGTGAAGAATATCAAGAACGTTACCAACACAATTTGAAATTAGTACAAACTTTAGAGGAAAGACAAGCCAGTGTGCGCAATGCTGGTGAACGCGGGAAAAAGCGTATGCTGGAGCGGGGGAAATTATTACCACGCGAGCGTTTAGAATTATTGTTAGACCCCGGAACGCCGTTTTTAGAGCTGAGCAGCCTGGCAGCTTATGATATGTATGATAATGAGACGCCTGGCGCGGGCGTCATTACTGGCATTGGGATTGTCAATGGCGTTGAGTGTATGATTAACGCCAATAATCCCGCAATTAAAGGCGGAACGACTTATCCCATCTCTTTGAAAAAGTCTTTGCGAGCGCAGGAAATAGCCGCTAACAACCG
>DAOTWU010000012.1:0-3498 GCA_034435735.1 Anaerolineae bacterium
CGCCATTAGTGCTGCGCGCCATTGTGCTGATTAGCTCAACTTCTACTAATGAATTATCACGGCATTTTAGGGTGAATTCACCTCGCCAGAACCCTTGCTGCTCTAGAGAGCGCTGGCACACCTGTGGTTGCGTCGCTAAAAGTTCTTCTGTGAAATTGTCATCTGGCACGAGCAATGAGAATAATTCTAAACCAAGCGCTTGCCATTCATCTTTTGTATAGCCTGTGAGGCTCTCTAGTGCGGGATTCATATAGAGAATTTCACCATCGGGCGAAATGTGAATGACACCATCGCGTATGGAAGCTATCATCGCTTGTAGGCGGGCACGGGCGACATTGAGTTCTTGCGTTCTATCGTTAACCCGTTGTTCAAGGTGCTTGTTGTAATTACGCAATTCTTCAACCAAGCGCGCATTTTCAATCGCAATCGCGGCTTGATTGGCAAAAGCTAAAAGACGATCAGCATCTTCCTGTGTGAAGCGACCAACTTGGCGGCTATCTAAGTTGATAAAACCTATTGCCGTATCTTCTGAGATAATAGGCGCGCAAATATGGGAGCGAATCCACTCTGTACCCGCTAATGGCTTCCAAGCCGCAATGTCTTGAACATCTTCGACAACATAAGCCTGACCTGTTTCTATAACATGGCGATAGTATTCAGACGTTTCCAAGTCTTCTTCATAAGTGGAAATTGATTGTTGAGATACTTCATCATCAAAACCGCGGCTCAGCACGACAGAAGCGCGTTTACCAGTATTATCAGTGAGCATGATACTCGCGCCATCATAAGGAACAACTTCTTCCAGCAAGTTCAGGATTTCGTTGAAAAGCTCATCAAGTTCTAGCTTACTGTTCAGCACTTCTGCGGCATGTTGTAAGGCTTCGGCAAGGCGGCGTTGGTCACGTTCTGCAGCTTCTGCTAACTCGCGCTCTTTCACCTCACGTTTAATGCGGTCAATCTGTTGGACATTGCTCAGCGCAACACTGGCATGGTCAACGAGTAACCCCAATGCCTGTAAAAGTGTGGGATCAATATGGTGCGGCTCTTCCCAACAAATTTGCAAAATACCTTGTATGGTTTCGCCCATCTTCATTGGCAAGGCAATTGATGCCATCCCCCAGGCTAGGTTGACATCATCAGTTGCCGCGATATTGGGGATAATAACAGGCTCTTTGATTTTATAAACCTGCTCTGTAACAGTATCTGGCGTAGCTATATCATCTTGAGCATCACGCCCCTTCGCCCATTTTGACGCTTGTAAGCCATAATTACCCACTTCATCAACCAATAACAGTCGCACATAATCGCCATGCACCAAATCCAGCACATACTGGACAATATATGTGGATAACTGGTCAATATCTGTGGTGGCCGTCATTTCTAGGCTGGCTTGCCGCAACATCTCTAACTCGGCATTGCGGCGGCGCACACCTTCCTCGGCGCGGATACGCTCCTGTATTTCATGTTCAATTTCAGCGAGGTAAAGGAAGTTTACCAACGAAGAAGCGGCCTGGTCTGCCAGCAGTTCTAGCGCGCGCAACTCATCACTGGTGAAGTGATGGGGTTTATGGTAAGCCACATTCAAAACGCCGCGCACTTGTTGGTTGGAGAGCAAAGGTAAACTAACAATTGCCCCCTCCCACCCAGTATCAGTAAACAAAGGGTGCGTTGCCATATCTTCAACGATGATGCGCTCTCCGTTACGAGCAACGCGCATAGTAATGCCATCTTCACGAGGCTGGCTAAACGGCTCCTCATGGCTGGCATCATCCCACATCGCTGCCCCAAATTCTAATACGTCGCCATTATAGATAAATACATGCGCGTCATCAGCGCCAACTATTTTGACAGCGTATTCGGCAATATGATGGAGCATCGTATCTAGCTCTGGGCTGGAATTCATGGCGAGCGAGGCTTGATGCAAAACTTCTAGCTCTAAACGGCGGCGGCGCTCTGCATCTTCTGCCCTTTTGCGCTCCCACATTTCAGCGCGGACATTGGCTAATTGGCGCGCATTAGAGATAGCAAGGCCAATTGTCTTGGCAATAGACATGAACGTTTCATGCTCTGACCCGCTCACATTGTGCGGCTTCTTATACAGCAAGTTGATTGTTCCCAGCACAGCGTTCTGGCCTAGAATAGGAACTATCACCGCACTCCGCAAACCGCGCTCTAGTAATGTGCCGCGCAACTGCTCATAGACCTGTGACTCGCTCTCCAAATTAGCGCTGTTGACAATATCTTGGCGCTGCACAGCCAGACCAGAGAGGCTGACTTCAACAGGTAAAACTTGCCCCTGACTCAGCACTTCTTCATCAAAGCCAATTTGGTCCATCACATGTAATGTGGTTTTTTCCTCGTTAAGGAGCAAAATCGCGGCAGCAGTGGCTTCACTATAGGGGATAATGGCCTCTAAAGCACGGCGAATAACAGTTTCTAACTCTAAGGATTGGTGAATGGCATCAGCAATTTTGTTAATGGTACGCAAAGATTCCGTCTGGGCTTGTAACGCCTCGCGGGAAGCTTGCAAAGCCGCGGCGGCTTGCTTTTGTTCAGTAATATCTTCTAGCGTGCCATCAACATATTGAATCTGACCTTGCTCATCAAAGATGACATTGGCAGTATCACGCACCCAAATTAAGCGGCCATCAAACGTCTTTAATTGAAGTTCTGCTTGGTAAATATGCGGGCCATCTGTTGGATATAGGGCACTTAGTTTATCTCGCAGCTGTTTATGATCGCTGGGATTTTCAAAAAAGGTGGTTACATCTACATTCAGCAAGTCCTCAACTGACTTTACCCCCAACATCCGCGCAAGTGCGGGATTTGCATGCACAATTTTATTTTCTGCGGTTGTGCGGTAAACGCCTAAAGGCAATTGGTTGGTTAATGTACGATACTTCTCTTCGCTAGCACGGAGGGCTGCTGTACGCTCCTCAATACGCCGCTCCAATTCCGCAGCTTGACGAGCGTTATGCAAGGCTAATGCAGCTTGATTGGCAAATGCCTGTAAGCGTTCAGCATGTTGCTCGTTATAGGCGTTGGGTTGGCGGCTTGTTAGGCTTAAAAAGCCAAAAACCTGGTCTCCGATAATAAGAGGTGCACCAACTTGTGACCGAACCCATGTCGCTTGCGCAGCAAATATCCATCCGTCATAGTGATAAACGTCGCTGATGGCTAGTGGTTTCTGATGCTCTTTCATCCAACGCAGGTTGGCGGTTTCATCAACAATCAAACGGACATTGAGTAAATCCTGCTCGGTTGTGCCATCTGGAATAAAGCCAGAACGCGCTTTAATAGCGGCTACCCCATCTTCAATAAGCATAATATCTGCAGAATCTGATGGGAGTACAATGGCGAGCTGTTCTAAAATACGTTGGAACAACTCCTCAAGGTTGAGTGTACTGGCTAACGCCGCGGCAGCCTCACGAAGTGCTTCAGCAAGTAGGCGCTGCTCATGTTCTGATTCTTGAGCGCGGGCGCGAGTTTCGATTTCTT
>DAOTWU010000013.1:0-2375 GCA_034435735.1 Anaerolineae bacterium
CCCTGATATTTACATTTTGGCTGGGGCATTAGCCCCCACTTTAGAGCCGTTAGGAAGCCCGCACGGATTAAATGACATCACTTATTTGCAAATGCTCTATGAAGCGGGCGCGGCACCATTTTTTGATGCACTGGCAGTTCATACTTATGGTTTTACCGAGCCACCAGAAGCTGAACCAGCTTTTGAGCGATTAAACTTCCGACGGGCAGAATTACTACAACAAATCATGATTGATTATGGTGATGAGGCAAAGCCTGTATTCATCACTGAAACGGGATGGAATGATAGCCCTAGATGGACCAAAGCCGTTCGCCCATCACAACGTGTTAGCTACACAATTCGCGCTTACCAATGGGCTGAAGAACAATGGGATTGGGTAGACAAAATGTGTATCTGGGCATTACGTTACCCCACCCCCACCAATAGTTATCCCGACAATTTCACCTTGATTACACCTGATTTCCAGTTAAAGCCAATTTACTATGCTTTGCAAGCCTATGCTCGCGGGTTAGGACGGAGTGACGCACAGTGGCTACCCCCACCTCAAGAACCGTAAACATACACGGTGTTATATTAAGCTCGTTGACAATTTTAACAATATGGATATGGGGATTAGCTAGTGTACTATTTTTCATTCGGTGGAATAGCGTAGAACGCCCTGCGCCACCCATTCGGGAAATTTTCCCTTATGGCGTGATGCGTGTTGGCGTTGATGCCAGTCTACCGCCCTTTGCTGTTGCAACAAGTGATGATTTATTTGGGCTAGACATTGACATCGCAAAAGAAATAGGCAAACGTCTGAATATCCCCGTGCAATTTATCAACATGGGCTATGATGGCTTATACGATTCTCTGCGCGCTGACCAAGTTGATGTTGTTATATCCACGCTTATTATTGACCCTGCCCGTACTGCCGAAGTTCGTTATAGTGAACCCTATTTTAATGCAGGGTTACTATTGGTTAGCCCATCTAACGCACCTTTAACAGCGATGGATATGGTATCAGGCAAACGCCTCGCTTATGAATTTGGTGCAGCAGCAGATAGTGAGGCAAGGCTATGGTTACGGCGTATCCCACCTTTTATACTGATGCCCTATGAATTACCCCAATATGCTCTTGACGCGGTACGGTTAGGTGAAGCAGAAGCGGCACTAGTTGATGCAACGAGTACTCTACTATATTTCAGCCAACACCCTGATTGGAATGCATATTCTGTTTATGTGAAAGATATTTTATATGCTGTTGCTGTACGTGCCGACCGCTTTGAGCGATGGGAAGTGATCAATAATGCAATAAAAGCCATGAAGCGCGACGGCACATTAGAAATTATCATCAATAGATGGTTGCAACAACCATAATCATCACAAGCGGGCTGGAACATCAACCATAGAACGGCTATACTGCCACATTATGCATATAGGAATTGACGCACGATTGACATACTACCGCATGGGCGGTATTAGCACATATATACAACGTATTGTGCAGGCATTAGAAACGCTTGACACAGAAAATCGCTATACTGTTTTCCATAGCCGT
The DNA here is from genome assembly GCA_034435735.1 of Anaerolineae bacterium. Classification (GTDB taxonomy): domain Bacteria; phylum Chloroflexota; class Anaerolineae; order Aggregatilineales; family Phototrophicaceae; genus S146-30. The sequence goes on from DAOTWU010000013.1 coordinate 1,541, forward strand.
AAGGCAAAAAATTCGATTGTAAAGCGCTTTAGGCATGGAAAGCTGTGGACTCCCTCGCATCATCGTTTAGAAAGATTGGCGCTTTCTGTAGAGTTGTTGCCGCACCGCTTGGATATTTTCCATTCTACGGATTTCATCCCGCCATATCATGGGGGTAGACGGCATGTAGTTAATGTTTATGATTTAACTTTCATTCATTACCCCCAATATCTTACGGCAGATAGCCGCCGCTATTATAATGACCAAATAGAGGCCGCAGTAAACCATGCTGACCATATATTAGTCATCAGTGAAGCGACAAAGCGGGATTTAATAGACATTCTGGCTGTACCAGAGGAAAAAATCACTGTACACATGCTGGCAGCAGATGAGAGTTTTACCCCACTACCAGAAGAGGATTTGGCACGTTATAGAACTGAGCTTGATTTACCAGACACATACATCCTCTTTGTGGGAACATTTGAACCACGCAAAAACATACCAGGGCTTATCAAGGCATATCGTGCCCTAAAACAACAACTACCCGATGCGCCGCCGCTAGTGCTAGCTGGCCATAAAGGTTGGCTGTTTGATACTATTTTGAACGCTATAGAAGATGATTTGAACCATACCAGCGATATTTTATGGCGCGAACGAGTTCCTCAAGATGCAATGCCAGCACTTTACAATATGGCGTGCGCCCTTGTATTACCATCATTCTATGAGGGCTTTGGTTTACCGGCGCTAGAGGCAATGGCTTGCGGCACAGTGCCCATTGTTAGCAACTGTTCTTCATTACCAGAAGTTGTGGGCGATGTTGGGCTGTTGATCGACCCAAATGAGCCGCAAACTATCA
>DAOTWU010000014.1:0-1947 GCA_034435735.1 Anaerolineae bacterium
GGGCCAACGTTCTACTCCTTTAATGGAGAAGAGAACCTGTACGGCGTCACCCTACGCAACTTGCTCACTTTGCAGGCGCTGGACGAAATTCGGCGTGGCGTGTTGGTGGCTGGTGGCTGAGTAAACTACGCTTGGCCTACTCAAGCCCCCGAAAAAAGCGGGCTTGTTTATAATAGAAGCAAGTATCGGGGGCGCATCACCGCGCCCCTTTAGATTGTGAAGTATATGGTGAGGTTTTCGGGATGTTAAAACGACTCATTTTTATGGTATTGAGCGTACTGCTGTTAGCCGTAGCTGTGCAAGCACAGGCGTTAAACGGCGTTACAACAACCATTCTCAACGTGCGCAGCGGGCCAGCGGCTACATATACCCGCATTGGCCTGTTGACCGATGGCGTGACGGTACAGGTTGAAGCGCGCAATGAAGCGGGCGATTGGCTACTGGTCAATGGCGCGGGTATGCGCGGCTGGGTCGCGGGGCAGTATGTATCGCTCAATGGCGATGTGGCTTCGTTGCCTGTCAGTGGCGAGATTATCGCCCCGCCACAGGGCAGCGGCTCATCATATGGCGGTAAAACCATCTCCGCGCTCAATGTGCGCAGCGGGCCGGGTACAGATTTCAGCACAATCACCACTATCGCATCATTACGCCGCGTGGTGATTGAAGCGCGTAACAATGTGGGCAACTGGATACTCATTCATTCACAAGATGGCAGCATACGCGGTTGGGTGGCTACCCGTTACGTCAATTTTGACGATGGCGTCAGTTTGAACGCGCTACCAGTCAGCCAAGAAGTGATTGGGGGCGCACCCGCACCGCAGCAACCAGCAGAGCAAGCTGCACCTGCTCCAGCGGCAGCAGAGGGCATTATGACGGGCGTCACCACCGCCACATTGAACGTGCGCCCCGGCCCTTCAACATCTAATAACAGCATTGCGCAAGTGGCCTATAACACGCGCCTAGCAATTGAAGCGCGTAACCCAAGCGGCCAGTGGTTGCTGGTACATACAGAAGACGGCAGCGTGCGCGGTTGGGTGGCGGCGGCCTATGTGCGGGCAGGTGATACCGGTGTGCTACCTGTGTCAGAGGAATTCGTCGGGCTAGATGCCAGCGGCTCTACACCATCGCTAGAATTGCCAGATGAGGACAGCCAGCAGCTTTATGACCGCCTGATGAACACGCCCGTTTTGCATAATATGGTGAATGGTACGGTTGTGGCGCTTTTTGAGCGCGGGCGAGAACTGGGCAACAATCCCCACGTGTTCATGTTGGTTGGCGATAGCGTCACCGCCGGACAACCGTTCCTCAAAGGCTTTGGGCAAGGCAACTACGATTTAGGGCCATACGCACATTTACAACCAACCATTGATTGGTTCATGGTGCCGCCCCGTCCGGGCTATAACAGCTCTTGGACGAACGAAGGGTTTGCCGCCCGTATTGGCTTCACGGCGGCGGCGGTCTTCGATGGCCTATGGGTAGACCCGAATGTATGTAGCGAAGGGCCAATTTACTGCGAATATAACTATATCAAGCCGTCGGTGGCGATTGTGTACTTCGGCGGGCAGGATATGCAACTCACTGCGCCCTACACCTTCCAGCAGAATATGCTGGGCATCGCCCAAACGCTAGTAGACCGCGGGGTTATTCCTGTTTTTACAACATTTGTCTTTGACCCCGACCTGCACTATATCGATACGCTGTTATACAACAATATCGTGCTCGATGTGGCCGAGGTCTATGACGCGCCAGTCATTAACCTGTGGCGGGCGGCGCAAGCCCTACCCAATGGTGGCGCATGGGAAGGTGACCCGGTACATCTTTCGCAAGGGCCAACGTTCTACTCATTTAATGGGGAAGAAGGGCTTTATGGCGTGACATTACGAAACCTACTCACCTTACAAGCCCTAGACGAACTGCGGCGCAACGTCTTAAGCCGTTAGATTTTAC
>DAOTWU010000015.1:0-2720 GCA_034435735.1 Anaerolineae bacterium
CGCGAGACACCAGAAGAAAGGGCTTCTTGTGCGGCGAGGACTTTTCTTTTCATACGCCCTTGTGCCCATTGCAAGGCGTCCTCAATCTGGTAGGCGGTGACGGTTGAAATATGGGTCGTAGGGTCGTCAAAATTGCGGTAAAGGCCTTGCACATTGCTCAGGATGATGTAATCACCAGCACGCAAAGCGCCTGCAACAGCTGCGCCAGCGCGATCGCCATCAACATTGAGTAGGCCATCATCACTAGTAGCTAGAGGAGGCACAACAGGAATAACACCTGCTGCAAGGTGGTGGTTCAAGGGTGCAACGTTTACCCCTTTGATGCTTCCACTATAATCATCGCGCACGATGCGCACACGCCCATTGACTAAGGCTCGGATGGCGTTTTTACGTTGGCCATGCACAACAATTGGTGAAAGCTGGCCAGCAGCTTGTAGGCCTTGCGCACGCAGTAATGAAACAATTTGCTCATTAGCACGATGACAAGCCTCTATATAAAGGTCGCGCACTTGCGGGTTGGTATAGCGGAAGCTGTGGCCGCTGGGCGAAGTGAGCATTTGCACGGGTATATTTCGCACAGCAGAGAGCTCGGCCATCATTGCGCTAACGCCATGCACAATGACCAGTGGGCGGCTCGTTTGAAGTGCAGCAATATCGGCACAGCAGCGCTCTAGGTTAAGACCTTCGCCGCCACCAAGTTTAATGACTAAAGGTGTTAAAGCTTGCATGATCTATTCTCCCCTGATTGTTACGGGTAAATACCCGAAAATGTCAAACCAGCACATTCATCAAAACCAAGCATGAGATTCATGCATTGGACAGCGCTACCAGCAGCCCCTTTACCGAGATTGTCGAGGGCGGCAATGATGACGGCATGGCGACCATCCTCATCTAACTCAAAACCAATATCGCAGTAGTTTGTACCAGCAACAACGCGCGGTTCTGGATAGCGATGGAGACCTATACGGCTGTTCACAAGGCGAATAAATGGCTCGTTGCTATAGTATTCGCGGTAGAGCCGCCACAGGTCGCGGGATGTTTGTGGCTCAGTGAGTTCTACGTGTGCGAGTAGATGGATGCCACGCACCATTTCAATGGCAGTAACAGAGAAATGAATAGGGACATCATCACCAAGCATCATTTGAACTTCGGCAAGGTGGCGATGGCCAACGGGGCGATAGGTGCGGACAGCCCCACTACGAACAGGGTGATGAGATGCATCTGTTACACGGGCACCAGCTTCCGATGAGCCAACTTTTAATTCTGCATAAACACGATCTAATAATTGCGATTGGATGAGAGGATATAAGGCAAGATTTACAGTCGTAGCGTTGCACCCTACCCCACTGGCATAATGTGCGCTGCGTAGTTGTTCGCGGTTACGTTCTGGTAAACCATAAACAAAGCGGGAGAGCCATTCCGGTGCAGGATGAGAACTGCCATACCAGCGCTCGTAGCTGGCGGGGTCGTTCAGGCGAAAGTCTGCTGATAGGTCAATGATATGTGGAGCTAACGTCGCAAAACGCTCAATTTGAGAGGCGGTTTGGCCATGTGGCAGACAAAGGAAAAGCACATCGCACGGCTCTAAGGCATCAGGATGCACAAATTGTAAGCGCGAGATATTACGCATATTGGGGTGAACAATGTGCACATAACGGCCTGCATGTTCACGGCTAGTGATTTGCGCAACATCAACATTGGGGTGAAAGTGTAAAAGGCGTAGCAGTTCACCACCGGTATACCCGCTACCACCGACAATTGAAGCACGAATCATACGGCAACCCTCACCTGTTCTAAAAGATAGCGAACAACTTCAGCAGCAATATCAACGCCCGTTGGCTCGCTACTATTACGAAATTCCATCGTGTGGTTGATTTCATTCACTAGCAGTTCGCCATCTGGGGTTTCGAAAATGTCAAGCGCTAGAATGCCACCACCGACGGCACGGGAAGCGCGATAGCACAAATCATCAAGTTCCGAAGTGATGGGGCAATTGGTGGCACGACCACCGCGTGCTGTGTTCGTAATCCAGTGTTGGGATTCGCGGTAGATAGCGCAAATGGTGCGGTCGCCAACGACAAAAGCGCGAATGTCACGGCCTAATTTTTCCACATATTCCTGTGCATAAAAGAGATGGTGATTATATGAGCCTAAGGATTGGCGATGCTCAAGAATAGCTTCGGCAGCATCGCGGTCATTCACGCGCGCCAGCAACCGCCCCCATGAACCAACTGCTGGTTTGAGAACAGCGGGATACCCCAGTGATTCGATAGCATCAAGCGCTGTTCCAGGCGTAAACGCTAAGCGAGCAGCAGGCTGGAGAACACCAGCCGCCGCAAGGACAAGTGTGGTCTGAATTTTATCAGCGCAAAGGGATGCGGTTTCATAAGTATTGATGGTTGGAATGCCCCAACGATTGAGCACGGCGAGGGCATAAAGGCCGCGCGAAGTGCTGACACAACGCTCAAATACAAGGTCATAAGATGACCAGGGCACGCCAGAGGGGGCAAGCTGCTCTGCGCCTTGTGTGAGGTCAAAATTCAAATCACGGTCAAGAATGATGTCTGGTTGCAGGCCCTCACCTTCGAAGGCCTGCAACAAAAGTTTTTCTTCTGCGCGAATATGGGTTACAAGCAATGCGATGCGCATTTTATTCACCCCAGTCCTCTTCTACTTCTGGCGCAAGGTCTAGCTCTAAGGGGTCAAGGCTGATAATTTCT
>DAOTWU010000016.1:0-6481 GCA_034435735.1 Anaerolineae bacterium
CCTGCAGCAGAACCCGCCGCTGAGGACTGGTTAGACGAGTTAGACTTTGGCGAGGAAGAGGCCGCGCTCGCAGCTGAACAGCAACTGCCCGACAGTGATTTCTCTGATTGGTTGGATAGTGAATTAGAGAGTGAACCAGAAGCGGCTGCTTCTATAGAAGAAGATGCTCCAGATTGGTTACAGGCTGCTGCTCCCCAATCCGCCGATGAACTAGAGAGCGTTGGCATTGGTGAAGAAGATGAAGATGACTTCTTTGCAGCTCTCGGTTTTGAGGATGAAGAACCTGCTTCTGTTGGCGAAGATGATGACGGCTTAGATTGGTTTGCTGATGAAGAGGCCGCCGAAGCGGATGAGGGCGTAGACTGGCTAGAGGAGCTCGATGAAATAGATGAAGCTGAATTTGACGCGCTCTTTGCCGATGAAGATGATGAACTTTCTGAAGAAGACCTATTCGCATTTGACGAAGAACCAGCTGCGCCTGAACCAGAATTTTCCAGTGAAGAAGATTTAGACCGCTTTTTCGATACCCTGAGCGATATAGAACCCGTTGAGCGCCCTGCCCAGCGTGAATCCATTGATTTAGACGAATTTTTTGATGAAATGGATGAGGAAGCACAGCAACAAGCGGCTGCATCCGAATCCGAGCGCTTGCTACAGCCAGAAACTCCCGACTGGTTGCAAGATGTGACCATTATCGCTGAGGGAGATGAGACGGCTTCGGCGATTATTCGCCGCCAATCTGACCGCCCATTAGAAGAGCTAGATGAACGTCTTTATGAATTGCATGAAGCTGGGCTGAATTTGCCAGCTACAGGACGGCTGCGCAGTGGCGATGATGAAACGCTAGACGCGGTTGTGCCTGGTGTGCGCGGTGCGCTTGCCCCTGCCGAACTTGAGCCAGAACCCGAAGGGCCAAAAACGGGTGTCCATCTCACCGAAGAGCAACAGCAACAAGCTGCTTTATTGGAACAATTGACTGGTGTGACGGCAGGCGCATCCATAGAAGATACATTAACCGCCCAATTAGAGGGCTTTGAGCAAATCGCGCGGTCTCGCCGTCGCACCCGCTTCACTCTGAAGCCAGAGCGCATTATTATCGCCGCCATCCTCATGCTCAGCGTGATGTTTGGTGTGTTGAATGTGGTGCAGTTTGGCGATTTGCCACCATCATCATTTGCCGCTGGTACACAAGAGCGCGCCGTTTTCGATACGTTGAACGCGGTTGAAGCTGGCGAACTTGTGCTCATTGCAGTGGAATATGGCCCCACCGCAGCGGCTGAATTAGATAGCGCCACTTATGCCGTTTTACAGCATGTGCTTTTGCGCAGTGCCCGTCCAGTGATTGTCAGCGGTAATCCAGTTGCGTTATTACACGGGCAAAACATCTTGCAAACAGTGCTGGCGGACTTAGAGCTGAATCTGCAAGAAAACCACGATTACTACGTCATTCGTTTCTATGCTGGCGAGACCATCGGCTTGCGTGATTTCGTCAATGCGCCTGCTCGCCTGCTCAGCCGCGATGTTCGTGGCAATGCGACTAATCTCCAGGCGTCTGGTTTCGATGATTTCGCCGCTATCGTTGTGCTAGCAGAGCGCGCCGAAGAATTACGCGCATGGGCAGAACAAGTTGCACCACAAACGCGCGCGCAATTAGTCGCCGTGACGGGCTATAGTGCTGCGCCGTTAGCCGCCCCATATGTTTACGATGGTGGGGCTTATCAGGGGCTATTGGTGGGTTATCAAGATGCGTACACCTATAATCGAATGCTCGTATTGTGGACAGATGGGCAACTCCCCGATGTAGAGCCGCCACAAGCCCCTGCTACCGCCACGCCTATCCCGCCGACGGCGACGCCCTTCGTGCCAACGCCCACGCCAGCAGTCGCTGTATTCGCTATTGTAGAATCGACGACGACCATCAATATGCGCAGCGGCGCGGGCACAGAATTTGAGGTGATGCAAGGTCTTGCGCCACAAACTGAAGGGCTGGTTATTGGCGAAAGCGAAGATGGCGCATGGACGCAAATACGGCTAGAAGATGACACAGAAGGCTGGATTGCCACCCAACTGCTGCGCTTTGAAACCCGTTTGGTTGAAGTTGAGGTGACAGCCACACCTGTGGTTGAGCCAACACCCGCGCCAGTGACAGAGCAACCCATTGAGGCCACGCCTACAAGCGAGACTGAAGCCGCTACACCCGCCGAGCCAACCGAAACGCCGACACCCGCGCCACCAACGGCCACACCCACCCCCGCGACAGTCACTATAGGTATTGTTAATGCCGATACCGCCGTTAATGTGCGTGAAGAGCCTAATGGCGCAGTCCTTGCCGTAGCGCGCCCAGGTGATGAACTCCTCGTCATTGGGCAAAATGAAGATGAAAGCTGGACGCAGGTTCGCCTGCCAGATGGCCGTGAGGGCTGGATTGCTACATTCCTGTTGATATTTGAAGAACGTTCTGCGGCGGATGGCGATGCTGCTTTGCCGCGAATCGTCGTAGTGTATGGACGGTCTCGGCTGATTTATCAGGATGCCCAGCCAGAGCCAACGGAAGAAGCGACAGCAGAAACTACAGCAGAGGCCACTGAACCCGCTGCAACGCCGACCCTCGCCCCGTCACCAACGCCCTCGCCAACGCCAACGGTGGCCGTGCCTTCTGCACGGATTGACGAGCAGGCAGAGCGCCGTTGGTATGGTATGACCTTTGGGCTGATGGTGGCGATTGTGGTGATTGCTTTTGGCGGCCTCTATAATTTATTACGTGCACTCTTGCGGAGAGGGCGGTCGTAAACTATGGAACAACTCGGTACGATTGCAGGCTTTGTCCTCACCTTGATGGTCTTTAGTTATTTGCTTGGCGATAATTTCCTCTATCGTCTGGCGGTTTATGTCTTCGTCGGGATTGCGGCGGGCTATGTCGCCATTGTCACCGTAGAGGGGGTGATTGCGCCACTGCTGTTGAGCAATAACGCCGCCGAGATTATTCTCTTGCTCATTTCGGTAGCGTTGGCGTTCACGCTGGTTTTTCGCATTTCGGCCTATGTTGGTTGGGTGGGAAAGCTCACACTGGCGTTTGTGATTGGTGTTGGGACGGCTGTCGCCCTTGCTGGTGCGCTCACTGGCACATTATTGCCCCTCACACTAGAGACAGGGCGCGCCCCACAGGGCGATTTGTTCAATGGCGCCATCGCGCTTATTGGAACGGCCACATCGCTTATCTATTTTCAATACTTGGCACGGCGCCGCCCCGATGGTGCGGTGACAAACCGCCGCTTGAATGTGGTCTTACGCCGCATTGGTGAGGGCTTTATCGTTGTAACGCTAGGTGCGCTTTATGGTGGGGCAATCCTCACCAGCTTGACCATTCTCAGCGAGCGTATCACCTATCTGATTGCAGGGGGCTGATTGTGGCGGTCAATCGTTTTGGCTCAATTTTGACAGTAGATTTTGGTAGCGTACATACCCGTGCCGCCCTGTTTGATGTGGTGGATGGGGTATACCAACTGGTAGCGCGCGGCGAAACGCGCACGACAACAGGCTATCCACTCAACGATGTTAGTGTTGGTCTAGACCGCGTTTTGCGCGAAATTAGCGATACCACTGGGCGGCAGTTTTTAGATGCTGATGGCGGTGTGATTACGCCAGAGTTACCCAACCGCAACGGCGTAGATTGGTTCATCACCACTGCCAGCGCTGGCCGCCCCATGCGTGCGGTACTGGTTGGCCTTTCACCCAATCTCAGTTTAGCCAGCGCCCTGAATGCTATTTCTTCAGTTTATGTACAGGTGGAGGCGGCGGTACATCTTGGCGATAACCGCAATGAGGAAGAGCGGTTAAACGCTATTTTGCTTGCTCGCCCTGATGTTATTCTCATCAGTGGTGGTGTTGATGGGGGGGCGCGCCGCACTGTATTAGAGTTGGCGCAGATAGTAAAACTCGCCGTAGACCTCACTGATGTCCAGCACCAACCCGCCGTCATTTTCGCGGGCAACAATGATTTGCATGGCGACATCACGGCGCTTTTTGGTGATTATGAATATCTATATCTATCGCCCAATATCCGCCCAGATATGCATGGCGAAATGCTAGAAGCCGCCCGCCTACAACTCAGCCGCGCTTTTGACCGTTTCAAAGAAACATTCAGCCTAGATTTTGCACTCGTTGGCGAATCAAGTACATCGGGCATCATGCCTACTTCTCAGGGGTATGTGCCGCTGGTGGAATATCTAAGCAAGGTCAAGAATGGCGATGTGCTCAGCGTTGATATAGGCAGTTCAGCGACGATTGTCACAGCGGCGCTATCTGGCCAAACCCTCAGCACAATCTTCTCCGATATGGGCATCGGGCATTCTGCCGATCGCCTATTAGAGCGCGTAGGGCTTGAAGCGGTTCAGCGCTGGTTGCCGTTTTATTGCCAGCCGGATGAACTCACCAATTATGCCGCCAATAAAACCTTGCGCCCGGCGACTATCCCCTTTAACTTGCGTGAACTTTATATTGAACATGCGCTTTTGCGTGCCGCCATCTCGCGCGCGGTGCATAATGCTTATCCTCGCTGGAATGGCGTTTTACCTCAATTGGCACAACTCATTGTCTCTGGTGCGGCTTTAAGCGGTACAGGTCATGCTGGCTATACCGCGTTGCTGGCGATTGATGCGCTGCAACCGCAAGGCGTCACTGAACTTGTATCTGACCCGTATGCGCTTGTGCCGCTTTTGGGGGCATTAGCGCCCCATCACCCCCATGCTGTCGTACAAATTTTAGAGAGTGGCGCTATTGAAACCTTAGGTCCTGTCGTTAGTGTGAGCGGCTTCCCCAAGCAAGATAAGACTGCGTTTAAGGTTAAAGTGGAGATGGAAGGCTACTCGCTGGAAGAGACTGTGCTGGGTGGCCATATGAAGCGCATTGAGCTACCCGCAGGCGAATGGGCGATGTTAGAGGTTAAAGCCAGCCGCGGCCTGCATATTGGCGGCAAGCGCAAAGTGCGCTTAAAAGTGCGCACCGGTACAGCGGGCATCATTCTGGATGGGCGCGGGCGTCCCTTGCCGCTATCCGTAAGCTTGGCACAATTAGCCCAACTTTTACCCATGTGGGTACATGAGATGACTGGCGACCCGCTGCAAGAAATTCCAGAAAGCTGGCTACAAGCGCCACAGGAGAAAGCAACCCAATCCCGTCGCCTGCGGCGAGGCAAACGCCGTAGGGGTAAAGATGCGGCGCTGGATGAGCGGCTTTCAACAATGGAAGCGGCTGCTATTGAAGAAGACGAGTTGCCAGCCCTCGATGAAGAAGATTTGGATGATGAGTTCATGGCGCTACTTGAAGAAGACGATGGCGACGACTTAGGAGATTTGCGCGATGTACTATCCTGACCAGCGCTATATCACCCGTTTAACCACCATCCGCCGCGAATGCCTTTTGCCCGATGATGCAATTGGCAAAGTTGTGGCTCTAGATGGTACACGTGTGGACATTCGCGATGTTGTCGCGCGGGGCGCTGTACCACGCCGCCACATCATTATTGAGGGGCAAAAGTTCTTTGGCCTTAAAAAGCCCGATGCGTTGAATGCGCTCCTACTGGTGAAAGTGGGCGAGGCGGTCGATGAAGGTGTGCCCATCGCTGGCAAGAACCCAAAACGGGGTAAACGTATTTTCGCCCCTGTACGCGGCATTGTCAAAGCCGTGACCAATGGCCGCATTATCATGAGTGAAATGCCGGAAATCATCGATTTAGAAGCTGGCGTTAAAGGCCGTGTGGTAGAGGTGTATCCACGTCGTGGCGTCGCTATCGAAGCGGTTGGCGGGTTGTTACAAGGCGTTTGGGGGAATGGCCACCGCCGTATTTCAATTTTACGGGAAGGCCCTCAAGAAGGGTTAGAATTTTTGGGCACGGAAGATGTCTTTGGTGCGGGCTATCGTGGCAGTATTGTGCTCAGTCGCCGCCCTTTAACCGCTATGGGGCTACAAATTGCTGAAGAGCAAAATGTGCACGGCGTTATTGTGCCTTCGATGGATGCCAGTTTGCGCCCGCGTGCCCTAGAATCGGAAATCGCCATTTTCCTCACTGAAGGCTTTGGCGATATGCCGATGAGTACAGGGGTATATAGCCAGCTTAAAGATTATAACGGGCGCTCTATTTTAATGGATGCTTACACCCCTACTGGTGAAGCCCCACGCCGTCCGGAAATTATCATCAACGAATTGAGTAAAGAACGCCCGCCCCGTCCGAACTTTATGCTGGCATTGCGCCCCGGCATGGGGGTGCGCATTACCCGCGAGCCGCATGCGGGTTCGTTGGTGCGGGTGGTCGATTTGCCTAAAAAGCCTGTTTTATTAGACAATGGTCTGAGAGTTCCCTGTGCAAGAGTGGAACTTGTCAGTGGCGATGTTATCGCTGTGCCACTGGCAGATTTAGAATATATTGGACGTTAGTTAAATGAGACTATCAGGTGGTGGCGAAAATTTCGTCTTCAGTAGATAA
>DAOTWU010000017.1:0-6110 GCA_034435735.1 Anaerolineae bacterium
AACATAAGGGCCTTCATCTCCCGCTTCAAATACTAGACGGGTGTTGCCAGCGTTCAGGACGAGATGTCCTTCGGCGGCTTCTTCAATCGGCCATGATAGCGTTTCGCCATAAAAGGCGAACAGCTCCGCTAAACAATGGGTCTTCAACCGCAGTTCTACAATATTCAACGTTCAACCTCTGCCTACTAGACGCAGTGTGCGCGCAATTCTTACCGCCCTTATGTTAAACCTATATCAGAATTCGCGCTGGTAAGGTAGTAAGCGGGGATATGCCGTATCACAAACGGCAAGCATGGTCTGCTACGTGTGCGGCAGCATTAACATAGGTGCTATATGGATGAGTTGTTTAGGAGACGGTATCGCCGTTTGTGCTATCTGAGGCCTGTGCTTCTTTGGCGCGGAACACGATGAGCGTTGTGCCCATCTGGATGATGTCGCCATCGCGCAGGGGGCGGCCTTTTTCGCTCACTGGGTTATCGTTGACAAATGTGCCGTTACTGCTCCCAAGGTCATAAATCACCCAATGATTTTCGGCACAATGCAAGCGCGCATGGGGGCGAGAGACCGCCGGGTCTTGCAATGCGACTTCCCAATCGGCGTTGCTGGTGGCGCGCCCCACCCGTATTTCTTCTAGTAGTAACGGGATGACCTGCCCTTCTTGGGGGCCGTTGCTGATGATGAGCGAGCCTTTGCCAGCGGCCATTGTTGCGGTGATGACTGTGCCTTTTTCTTCGGCGCGGTCGCGTTCTTCTTGGGTGACAGCGGCAGAGAAGATGATTTCTGGCACAAAGAGGCGGATGCGGTCGCCAGAAAAGAGCGGGTATGGCTCAGTAATTTGCTGGTCGTTGATGAATGTGCCGTTTGCGCTGCCGAGGTCGGTGATGACGAACACGCCATCAACATAGCGGATGACAGCGTGCTGGCGCGAGACATGTTGTTCTGGGATGTGAATGTCATTACTGGAAGAGCGGCCAATTGTTGCTGTAGCGCCTTCCTCTAAGATGTATTCTTGCAAAACCCCTGTTTGCGGGTCTTGCCACGATAGTTTTGCAAGTCCTTTCACATTAATCACAGCACAAACCCTGTCTCATTCCTAATGCTTTGTTTGTAGTATAGCATAGGCAAAATTTTTTGCTGGAACTAGACTGAAATCAAAGTAAATGCTATAGCTACGCTTAACCTACGCTTTATCGTGGTTATTTGGCATCTTCAGCCTTATCGGCATGCGTGGGGGCATTGCGTTCCGCCCATTCTGTATCGCCCATACCGGGATGCCATTCATCGGGGAATGCGCCCGTTGCGCGCGTGACAATCCAACCACCGAGGTCGCGAGAGATGCGCTCTAAGTATTGTGGCTGTATCCATGTGACGGTATCCGTTTGCACCGCCTGCGCACCTGCCTCTAAAAAGTCGCGCGCGTCTTGTGTCGTATGGATGCCGCCGGCGCCAATAACGGGGATGTCATCGCCCAATCTACGCACGAGATGCCCCACCAACCGCAGCACCATCGGCTTAACCAACGGCCCATAGACGCGCCCGCTGACTAACCGCCCACTGAGCGGGTCACGGGCAGTGCCACGTGGTGGCGCCGCAATCACCAGCGCATCCGCGCCAGCATCGGCCACTGGGGCGGCAAGTTCTGGCGCGTCGAGTAGCGGTAAACGCACCAGTAACGGTTTTTCACAGCGACGTTTGGCGTCACGGGTGAAGAGGGCGGCATCTTTGGCGCTGATGTCGTCTGGCAGTCCCAGCTCTATAGCGGCCACGCTCTCCTCTTCGTCAATGCGGCTGGCGCTTTTACGCACATGCTCTGGTGAAGTCGCTACAAGATGTACAATCACCGGCACAGGTAGGGTTGACCAGAAATCGCGGTAAGCGCGTAAAACGCGGCTCAAGCCCGGGTTTGGCAAGCCCGTATGTAGAAGCATACCGCTCTCCATCGGGACAAGGCGCGTGCCACGCGCGGGTGACCAAGGCTCGTAGGTGATGGGGTTGGTGACAATCGCGCCCAACTTTTCATATTTGATGAGCTTACGATAAGCATCGCCATAGCCGAAAGTGCCAGCGGCGGGCATCACTGGCGTTGTAATTTGGAGCGCATATTTGCCATCACGGGTGATTTGTACGGTCACGTTTCACCTCAACCGGTGTGTAACATAAAAAGACAGATTACGTGACCTCATTATAGGCCAAATTGCCAAATGGTGAATACCCCCGCTATTCGGGGGTATTGTTTTGGGGGCTGGTGGCGGCTAGTTTTTATTCCCCCACAACCAAAATTCGACAAACGGCGCAAAATGTGCCACAATAACCCTACACTAAGTTAGATGCTTCTTTTTCCTCTGAATAAATGCTTATTAGGGCGATGCCCGCCACACAAACCAAATTAAGTTTTTGCGATAGACCGGTTTTTTTACGTTGATATTTGCCAGGTTTATAACCGGGAGGGTTTGTCGTGGAACTATGCGTTATTGAGGGTGATGGGATTGGCCATGAAGTCGTTCCGGCAGCAGTGGCCGTTCTTCGTAAGGTGCTGCCGGATTTACAGGTGCATACCGCTCACGCTGGTTGGGAATATTTTCAGAAGAAGGGCACGCCCCTACCACAAGCCACTATCGACATGGCGCAAGCCTGTGGTGCGGTTTTGTTCGGCGCGTGCAGTTCGCCGTCCTATCCTGTAGAGGGCTATTTTTCGCCGATTGTGCGTTTACGGCGCGCTATGCAAACCTATGCCAACCTGCGCCCGACGCGCTACTTGCCCGTGCCCACCGCCCGCGCTGGCGTCGATTTGCTGGTCGTGCGGGAAAACACGGAAGACCTTTATGTGGGCGATGAGCATACGGCAGAAGGCGGCGATTCCAGCACCGCCACCAAAGTCATCACCCGCGCCGCCACCGAGCGCGTCGCCCAGCGTGCGTTTCAGATTGCCACCGCCACCGGGCGCAAGAAAGTGACAATTGTCCACAAGGGCAACGTCCTGCCGCAAACAGATGGCCTCTTCCGCCGCGTGGCCTTCGAGGTGGCGGAGCAATACCCCGACATTGAAACTGATGAGCTGCTGGTTGATACTGCCGCCTATTGGATGGTGAAAGACCCCAGCCGCTTCGATATTGTGCTCACCCCCAACCTGTATGGCGACATCCTCAGCGACATGGCGGCAGCTTGGGGCGGCGGCCTAGGGCTAGCGCCGGCGCTCAACTTGGGCGAAGACGTGGCCATTGCCGAACCCGTCCACGGCTCTGCGCCAGACATCGCCGGCAAGGGCATCGCCAACCCCACCGCCACCATCCTCAGCGCGGCCATGCTCGTGCGCTACCACTGGGGGATGGTTGAAGCGGCGGAGCGCATCGAGAACGCGGTTGAAGCGGTGCTCTCTCAAGGCGGGCACACCATCGATATTTACCGCGACGACGCCCTCAGCACGCAAGAATTCACCGCACAAGTCATCGCTAACCTGTAACCCCTACCCACACACAGCTAACAGCGGGCGGCCTGTATGAGATAGGCCGCCTGTTTTTATCGCCCCACAACGGCACTATAAGCAGATATTGGTTAAAATAGATGTGGTTACCTTAGCGCCACGCAACAGGAGCGGCTTCATATGGACGAACACATCTTCATCTCTTACAACTGGGACGACACTCACCGCGCCATCTATTTAGAGCGGGGCTTGTACCAATTGGGCTATCCCGTCTGGCGCGATAAGCGCGGCATCAACCCCAACCAGCACTGGGCGCAAGAGATACGCGACGCCATCGCCAAGGCGACGTGCCTCGTGGTATGTATGACGCCGACCATCATCGAGCGCCGCCAAGTCGGCAGGCCGAGCTATGTCGAAATTGAGATTAAGCTGGCGCGCGAACTGGATAAACCCGTCTTCCTCGTGCTTTACGACGATGCCGACCTTAAAGCCTTCGACGGCACCGACCTCGACTACATCACTGGCTGGACGTATGCGCCTTTTAACCGCGAAAAGACCTTTGATAGGCTGAAAAATTGGATTGAGAGCTTCGCCAAGACAGGCCAACCGCGCCCGCCCGCCCTCGCCGATGTCATCGCGCCTTATGAGGCCTATTTGACCACCCTGCGCGACCATGTGACGCAGCTAGAAGAGCGGCTCTTCCGCTTCATTGATTTGCCCATTGCTGGCGGACGCCTTCGCAACCCCTTTGCCCGCCAATTCGCTTTTGTCGAGGGCGGCGCAACTTATAGCACGCTCAAAGACGCCTTCGCTGGCGATAAGCACCTGCTTTTGCTGGGCGCGGGCGGGCTGGGCAAAACCACCGCCCTGATGCAGTTCATTCGCGATATGGTGGATGCCTACCGCGCCGACCCTATCCGCAACTATCTGCCCATCTATATCTCCGCCGTTGATTGGTATATCGCGGACGGCATGGAAATGACGCTAATCGAATGGCTGAGCCGCAACATCCCCAACTTCGACGACCCCACGCCCGAGATGATTGACCGCCTGTTCCGCGATGGTGTGGCGCTGCTGGTGGTGGATGGGCTGGATGAACTGCCGCTTAACGCCCCTGACGACATGGCCGCCGGCCCCGATGATGAGCTGCCCGAAGACACCCGCCCCTCTCCGCTACAGGTGTTCGTCGATAAGCTGAAGGCGCTATCGCCGCGCGCCGCCCTCATCATGAGCGCCCGCCGCGACCTATCAGAAGTAGACCAGCGCCTGCGCCGCATCCGCTTGCAGCTTTTGGACGATGCGCAGGTGCGCGCTTACTTGCGCGATTGCAAGCAAGAGAACCTGTGGCCAATGATTGAAGGCGACCCCGATTTTATCGAACTGGCCAAGTACCCGCTCTTCCTCAACCTGATGATTACGCTTAAGGACGAGGCCGACCAATCCATTTGGGCGGCGCAGGGCGATTTGACCGATAAGCAGTTGCGTCTCTTCCGCGCCTATGTCGACCGCCGCCTGAAGAAAGAAGCCCATAGCCGCCAAGTCGCCGCCGATATGCCCTTCACTGCCGAAGAGACCCGCGCCTATCTGGAACAACTGGCGCTCTATGACTTGCGCCGGGGCGCCCTCAACGTCCTCGACGACCGCGCCCTAAAAACCGCCGTACCAGATGGGCGCGCCCCAGCCTTTGCCGAATACTGCGCCAGCTTGCGCTTTTTCGCCCCACATGAGAAGGGCTGGCAATTCGCCCACCGCCAACTGCGCGATAGTCTGGCGCTGCCGCACTTATTATCCGATTTGGCGGCCAACCATCCTGACCAACAGCAGGAAGCGGCTTTGGCGCTGGGGCATATTGGCGGGGCGCAAGTGCGAGATGCGCTCATCCCCCTTTTGCGCGATGGGTTCTCTTGGGTGCGCGGGGCGGCAGCCCGTGCATTGGCCATGATTGGCGACGAGGCCGCCATCGCCGCCTTGCTGGCCGCCTTGCGCGATGAAAAGCCGCGCGTGCGTCACAGCGCCAGTTGGGGCATACGGATGGCCGGCGGGCGCGAGATTTTCCGGCGGGCGGCGGCGCTTGACCCCCATAACGCCGTCGTGTTAGGGGCGTGGGCGTTGCTGGAGAAGGAAGCGGGGGAAGTGGCGCGGGCGCGGGAGCTGTTCGGCGAGGCGGTGGCGGCCGACCCGAAAAACGCAGTGGTGTATCAAGCGTGGGCGGTGCTGGAGTGGCGCGACGCCCGTGACCCGCAGGCGGCCTTGTCAATTTTAACCCGCGCCCTGAAGCACATACGGGGGCGGCCAGCCGCTGCCCTGTATGATATTAAAGCCCGCATTCACGCCCAATTGAGGCAGGATGAACAGGCCGAGGCGGCTTGGCAACAAGCCCTCAAACTCAATAACCGCGATCATTACATTCATTTCTACTATGCCCAATTCCTCAAAAGCCGCCGCCGCTATGACGACGCCTGCCGCCATTACCGCCTGGCGCGCCAATACCACCGCCGTAAACCCCCTTGGATGCCTGGTGCTATCAAAAAAGAGATGAAACAATGTGGCTGTGAATAGGAGGCCGCCATGAGCGATGATTACGAACCCACCATAGATGACTATCTGGCCGAACTCCAGCGCCACCCAGAGGCGCAAGTGCGCGCGAATGCCGCCTTTGTGCTGGGACGACGCCGCGACCCGCGCGCCA
>DAOTWU010000018.1:0-2488 GCA_034435735.1 Anaerolineae bacterium
ACCGACCTGACGGCAGTGGATTTCGCCACCGTTTCCGACTGGTTCGAACTGCCTGCTGGTGTTTACACTGTGCAACTCGTCCCCGCTGGTGGTAGCGTCGCCGACGCTGTCCTGACGCAGGATGTGGGCATTGCCACCGATAACTGGGTGACGTTGGCCGCGATTGGTTACATTGAGAAGGGTTCGCTGGAAATTCAGCCGCTGATTGAAGACTTCAGCAGCGCTGGTGTGGCATCGAGCCGTATCAGCTTCTTCCATGCCATCCCAGACCTTGAGCCAGTCAACCTATATGCGGATGATACCGCGCTGGCGATGACTGTCGGGTATCCTGGCTATGTAACGCCTGATAGCGATGGCTTCGTTACTACCGAGATTGTGACCGATACCTACCAGTTCACAATTACGCTGGCTAGCGCTCCGGATACAGTGCTGGTAGACGTGGGCGAGATTACGCTTGGCTCTGATCGCAATTACTTCATTGCGCTGATTAATACCGCAGCCGAGCCACTGTTCCTCGTCGTTCCGACAGACATTCCTTAAGGTAATAACTGTCCCCTAATGTATGGAGAGGCCGCCATTGACGCGGCTTCTTCTGCTTATAGGTATAATGACATCCATATGCCCGCATCCCTATAACTGCCCTGCTAATAGACATTCTCATAGCGCTCACGCTTGACCCATCTTCTAGCGCACAATATGCACAACCTTGCAGCTTGTGGTATGCTTAAGGCATCTATTCAGCGTGCCACAATGGCTTCCGTGTGGTTTATGATTGGTCAAAAACTTAACAAACGATATGAAATCAGAGAACACCTTGGCGACGGCTCAACAGCGACTGTTTATAAAGCATACGACTTGCTGTTGGGGCGAGATGTAGCGATTAAGATGCTATTGCCAGGGGTTCGCAAAACAACCCGAGAACGCTTTTTGCAAGAGGCAACTGCTGCCGCCCAGCTAAACCACCCGAACATCATGTCAATTTATGACATGGGGAAGGATAGCAACCGCGACTATTTAGTCGTGGAATATGTGGACGGAGAATCGTTGACCGAGTATATCCCTGCGCCACCGGATATTGTGGTGGAGCTGGGGGTGCAAATTGCGATGGCCTTACAATATGCCCATGAACGCGGCATTATCCACCGCGACATTAAACCGGCCAATATCAAAGTCACGCCCGATGGTCAGGTGAAAATCATGGACCTTGGCCTGGCACTTCCACGAGAGGCTAAGCGCGTCACCGCCCATGGGATGGTCATCGGCACGCCCGCCTACCTTTCACCCGAGCAAGCACAAGGGCGACCATTAGACCACCGCACGGATATTTATTCGCTGGGCATTGTGCTTTATGAGATGCTGACTGGCCAACTGCCGTTTAACGCGGATGACATTTCGGCGCTGTTATTGCAGCAAGTGCGCCAACCACCACCACCACCGCGCCTAATCGTAGAGAACTTGCCAGTAGCGCTAGAAAATGTGGTGCTGAAAGCGCTAGAGAAAGCCCCAGAACGCCGCTTCCAATCTTGCCGTTCACTGGCCGCCGCGTTAGAGGCTGCACTGCCCCGTGAAGAGGTCGCGCCCGATGCGCCAACATCACCGCGACGCCCCCTTTGGGCAGAAACCTTGCAAGCCGAACCGTTGAGCAGAACTGGGCCAGCAATCTCTACGGGCAAACCACCGCTACGGATTGTGCTGGCAGATGATCACGCCATGCTCCGCCGTACACTGGCGAGTTTCCTAGCCTCGCGCGATGGATTTATGGTGGTAGGAGAGGCCGCTGATGGCAATACCGCCCTAGAGCAAACCCTTCATCACATGCCTGATGTGTTGATACTAGACTTGAATATGCCGGGGCGCGGTGGGCTAGATGTACTCCCAGAAATACGGCAAGAAGCGCCCAGCGTGAAGGTATTGGTGTTGACTGGGCGGGAAGAAGATGCCTATATCATTCGGGCTTTGCGCGCTGGCGCTCATGGCTATGTGCTGAAATCCGCCGATGAAGATGACCTTATCGAGGCGATACACAAAGTCATGGATGGCCAACTAGTATTGGGGCGTGGTGTCGCGGAGAAAATCGTCACAGATTTCCTCGTTGGCAATACAGACAGCAATCGCTTGACCGACGAAGAAACCGAGTTACTGCTGTATGTGGCGGCAGGTTATACCAACGATATGATTACCAATGTCATGGACATGCGCCTGCCACAGGTCATTGAAATGCTGGCGCGGGTGATGGATAAACTCCAAGCCAGAGACCGCCACGACGCTGCCCTTAAAGCGTTGCGCAAAGGCCTCATCCTGCTGGAAGATTTGCATAATATCGTCGAGCCGGGAGAGACCGGCTAACCCCAAATTCGCGCCAAAAATCAGACATAACGCCAAACAGCGACCACCAGAAATGGTCGCTTTTCGCGTTATACTAATCTTAAATTTAAAGTTTTATTGCTCAAAAGGATTGCACAATGTCAGACGCACTAGATAACGAAAC
>DAOTWU010000019.1:0-2866 GCA_034435735.1 Anaerolineae bacterium
TTCTCGCCCGCAATAACCTGCAAAGAAAACGAGAGGAAAGGGCAACACAAACG
This sequence comes from Anaerolineae bacterium, assembly GCA_034435735.1. GTDB lineage: Bacteria > Chloroflexota > Anaerolineae > Aggregatilineales > Phototrophicaceae > S146-30. The sequence continues at coordinate 54 of DAOTWU010000019.1, forward strand.
CTCTAACTGTATATATTCTGCCAGCAAGGTAACAGCTACATCTTCATGAAAATATAGTGTATAGCCGTCATCAATCGGCATCACTGAGCTAACAATTTGCGGCAGCATTTCATGAAGCTCAGATAAACGCTGGTTCTGCTGGGTGGTCAAAGCTTCTGGGGTGCAGATAATCGGTATATCCATATTCCTGCCTACCCTGTCTAAGGTTTACGGGCTGTAATGCGAGCGCTGTACACGGTAGGACCGTTTTCTGGCGCCATTTCGGCGATGTCTTCCGTAGGCGCCTTTGCGTTAACTTCAATATCGACAAAACCCGCATCACGCATCAATTGCACATAATCATTCACATCAATCGCCCCAGTGAGGCATGCTGACCAACTTGCAGCATCCGCGCGCTGTTCTTCGCTAAAATGGCCTTCTGTGACAATATCACTGATTGAAACCCGCCCACCAGAACGAAGAACACGGAATGCCTCGCGGAAAACTGCGGCTTTATCTGGCGAAAGGTTGATAACACAGTTGGACAAAATAACATCAATGCTATTGTCATCAACTGGCAAATCTTCAATATAGCCTTGGCGGAACTCTACATTTTTCACGCCTAACCGTTCTTTGTTGGCATTGGCGCGCTCTAACATCTCAGGTGTCATATCAACACCTATTACATGCCCAGTTTCTCCAACGCGCTCTGCCGCAAGGAAGCAATCGATACCGCCACCACTCCCCAAATCAAGCACAGTTTCTCCAACATTAAGGCTAGCAATACCAATTGGGTCACCACAACCTAACGATAAACCAGTGACGGACTCTGGCAAATCGGTCAATGAAGTATCTTCATAAATGGCTGTGGCATAGGTTGGTACTTCGGATGAAGTGGCAGTGGATGTGCCACAACATGATGCTGTAGAAGTGGTGCTATCAGTGGGCGTAGGGCTACAACAGGACACTGACGAAACATTATCTTCTGAAGACACTGCACAAGAAGTAGGCGTTGTTTCGATATTGCGGGCTATAGCAGCATAACGCTCGCGCACTGATTGGTGAATAGCATCATCTTGCGTATGTTTATCTGGCATGAGTTTTCTCCTTACATCTCGTTGAAAAACAAAAGGCGCTACTTTCAACACAATATATCGATAATTATCGATATATATTCGCAAAAAAATTTATTTACTGGTCATTCTTTTGCACTTCAATAGCATCTAAATTGATCACTGTATCACAGTAATCTGGCGCAAACTGCTGCATCAACTGCCCACAGCAAAAAGTTACCCGCTGCTGGTTTAGCGTATAAAAATGCTGACGACCTTCTTGCCGAACATGCACCAAATCAGCATCTTCTAACAGTTTAAGATGGTGGCTAACGGTTGGCTGTTTCACTTTTCCGCCAAGTTGCTCAACAATATCGCTGACATTCAACCAGCGACAACAAAGCAACGCCATAATCTTTTGGCGGGTATCATCTGCAATAGCGCGAGTAAACTTCAAAATTTGTTCATCCATGCCCTTATTATATTGATAAGCATCAATATGTCAAGCAATCCAATAAAAAACGCCCCCGCAGGAGCGTTTTAATCTCTAGAAATCGGCCATTAATCTTCATCAACATCGCGCAAGCCGAAAATACCTGCACGTTTAGTGCGGCTTTGCGGCCAAACATCGACCTCTGCCAAACCATAAACACCTTTTTGATAAACAGGGTGGTATTCTGGCAGTGGCAGAGAAACGACCCGCCCTGTCACCCCAGAAAGATAAGCGCTAAGCGCCACTTCAAGCGCCCGCACACCAGCGCGCGCGGCGGCAATTGGCTCGTGATTATTGCGGATAGCATCACAGAAGTCCGCCCATAATTGGGTAAATGAGCGGGCAATGTTTTCCATGTGTGTAGGCAGGTTGTCGAGGGTATGGTCTTGGCGTTCCCAATTGCGAACGCTATAAATTTCTGCTGGGCGGTTGAAGCCACTCGTTTGATATTTTTCATAACGCATACGGATATGGCCGACGCTGCCGCTAACATCCACACCGCCAACACCTTCACCCCAGCCCATGTGAATCGCCGCATACCCTTGTGGAAAAGCAATCTGGAGTAAGGCCAAGTCCTCTACTTCTGGTTGGCGCTGTGCATAAGTAGGGGCATCAACAAAAGCCATCACTTGTTCTGCGGGCGCACCCATCAGCCACTCTGTTAAATATACGGCATGAATCATATCCATCAACACACCGCCACCAGCGCCCAACTTATGACGCCAATCGCCTTGATATTCTTTTGCGCCAGGATTATCAATAACGCCCAAATAGTGCATGGTCAAAACACGAGGCTCGCCAATATGGCCACTATCCAGCAATTCTTTAATACGGCGATATTCTGGGAAAAAGTGGTAATTATGAACGATACCAAAGTGAACACCCTTTTCTTCGGCGGCCTGCACCAACTCATTTGCTGTCGAAAGTTCCAGGGTAATCGGTTTTTCAACCAGAACATGCTTCCCCGCCTCGATTGCATCGAGAACAATCTGGCGGCGGAATTGTTGGGGCACAGTAACGCAAACAATGTCTAAATCTACAGAATCCAGCATCTCTTGATAATCATCGAATAAAGCTTCATCTGGCAAGCCAAACCACTCTTGCCCAATTTTACGTCGTGCTTCAGTGACATCAGACAAAGCGATAAGCTCTACATCTTCCAATGTGGTGAGAGCGGGACGATGCCCATAGCTGACAACGTTGCCGCAACCAATCAAGCCAACTCGTAAAATATCCCGCGTGCTCATCAGGCTTCCTCTCTGCTAGTCCACAATCGTATTCAGGCACTG
>DAOTWU010000020.1:0-5182 GCA_034435735.1 Anaerolineae bacterium
TTCTAGGATATGCCACGCGCTATCTGGCCTATGGCGTCAGCGCAACGGAAAGCGCCCTCACTCAAATTAACCCACGCATAGAGGAAGCCGCGCGCAGCATGGGACTAACCCCGACGCAAGTGGCGCGGCGTATCACTATGCCGCTAGCGCGTAACGGTATTCTCGCGGGCGCGGTACTAGTTTGCTTGCACGTGATGAAAGAGCTACCAACAACACTGGTGCTCGCCCCTATTGGCTTCAAAACATTTGCTACTCGCATTTGGGCAATGTACGAAGAGGCCATGCTGGTGAATATCGCTATTCCGGGCTTATTGCTGATGGGTGTGGCGGCGCTGTTGATGACATTGATGCTGTGGCGGGATAAAGAAATCATCACTTAACCAATAAGCATGACATTTGTCATCTAACAACGGACATTCGTCACAAACCAACATTAATCTCACTGAGATTTCCCCTAATTTTTATAGAATAAAGCCAGTGCATCCACTTAACTAAAGAGGCAATATCCACATGGCTCGAAGTATATCCAACACCAATACATCTAATCGATGGAAAGGCGTGGCCTTGCCCGCAGAACACGGCGGGTGGGGGTTCGTCACTGAACCATTATTGTTAGGCATGCTAGTAGCGACCTCTATAGGCGGGCTATGGTTGATAGTCTTGGCCATGAGTGTATTTTTAATGCGGCAACCGTTGAAAATCATCGTTGTGGATCGTAAGCGGGGGCGACGTTATGCCCGTACCAAAATGGCTGAGCGCTTTCTCGCTATGTATGGCCTCATAGCCGTTATTGGATTCATTGGCGCTATAACAACCACGCCAACAGAAGCATTTTTACCACTACTACTAGCTGCGCCGCTGGCCTTCGTTCAACTCTACTATGATGCGCGAGGCATCAGCCGCGCCCTATGGCCAGAATTGGCGGGGGCAACAGCGATGGGCGCATTTGCGGTGAGTATCGCTATCGCTGGCGGATGGTCACTCGCACAAGCATGGCCATTATGGGCGATTATCATCGCACGGGCGGTTTCATCCATTGTGTATGTGCGGGCGCGTATTCGCAAAATCAAAAATATTCCTTATACCCCCACCCCTTCAATTGCCCTTCATATCGCTGGTTTGGGTGTTATGGGCATTCTCACCATAGCTGGGCTTATACCGTGGATAACCGCGATATTCTTCATCATCCTTTTATTGCGGGCTATTTATGGTCTATACTATGCGCCAACAGTGGCGGCGCGCGTTATTGGCTTTCAGGAATTGGGGCTAGGACTGGGAACGGTCATCATCAGCGCTATAGGCTATATGCTATAACCGCCACAAAATAGCAGGAGACGAAAGAGGGTTCGCTTGAGTAAAACGCTGGAATGCACTGATGTCAGCAAAGCCTTTGCCGGTGTTTTAGCTGTCCATGGCTTGAATTTAAGCATCTATGCTGGGGAATTTGTCACCCTGCTTGGGCCAAGTGGCTGTGGCAAAACCACGACGCTGCGCCTCATCGCTGGCTTTGAACAACCAACCAGTGGAGAAATCGTCATCAATGGGAAGACCGTCGCCGCTGAGCATATCTTCATTCCACCAGAAGCGCGGCATGTTGGCATGGTCTTTCAGGACTATGCGCTATTCCCACATCTGAATGTAGCGGACAATATCGGCTTCGCCCTAAAAGGCAGCAAGCAGACCAAAACGGCGCGAGTGAATGATTTGCTGGAATTAGTGGGGCTACAGGGCTTTGGCAAGCGTATGCCACACGAACTCAGCGGTGGACAACAGCAACGAGTGGCGCTAGCGCGGGCGATGGCCAACCAGCCAGATATTTTACTCCTTGATGAACCCTTCTCTAATCTCGATACGGCTTTACGCGGGCAAGTACGTTCGGAAGTGCATAGCATTCTGCGTGAAGCAGGGACAAGCGTTATTTTCGTCACCCATGACCAAGAAGAAGCCCTCAGTTTAAGCGACCGCGTCGCAGTGATGTTCGACGGCACGATTCAACAAGTTGATACACCACAAGCACTATACATCCACCCAACAACGCGGCAGGTCGCTGATTTTATCGGAGAAGCGAACTGGCTGCGGGCACAAGCCGACGGGCGAACCGCACACTGTGTATTGGGGACGGTTTTATTAGAGAAGCCACAGCGTGGCGAAGTAGATATTCTCTTAAGACCGGAAACGCTCACCCTAGCACAGACAAGTGACAATCATAACGCAAATGCGCGGGTTATCTGGCGCGAGTTTTACGGGCATGACCAACGGGTCGGACTAGAGCTAGCCGATGGCACACGGGTTGTGATGCGTGCGTTAAGCGACGCCATCTATACACCAGGTGACCAGATACACGTAGTTGCACGGGGCGAACTGGTCGCTTTTCCCGTTGAAGCGGCCACACAATCTAACGGCGGCGAATGATTGTCGTCATTTGTGGCGATGGCAACCAGACGGTAAAAGTAGAGCCGTGCCCCGTTCCCGCGCTAGAAACTCGAATTTGCCCGCCATGTGCTTGCACAATTTCATGGGTAATGGCCAGCCCTAGCCCAGTGCCACGTCGTGGCCCGCGCGATTTATCCACTTGATAGAAACGTTCGAAAATACGGGGCAAGTCCTCTGGTGGGATGCCGATGCCCGTATCTTTTACTTCCACTTCTACCCCATTATTGGCAACACGAGCAGTAATATCTATTTGACCACCATCTGGCGTGTATTTAATCGCATTGCTGATGAGATTGGTTAACACTTGTGCCAGACGGTCGCCATCCCCCGCTATGGGTGGCAACGAGGGGGCTGTAACATTAAATGTCAGCCCTTTCTTCTCCGCGACAACACGCAAGCGCTCCGCAATTGCCGCGGTCATCTCTCCCAAATCAATTGCGCCCGTTTGCATGGAAAGACGCCCAGCCTGAATGCGGGCGAGATCGGTCAATTCTACGACCATGCGGTTGAGACGGGTGGCCTCTTCATAGATGATTGAAGCAGCACGGGCGGGGTCTTTTGCCGCGCCATCAATGATGGCCTGTGCATATCCTTGAATGGATGTCAGCGGCGTTTTTAGGTCATGCGAAACATTTGCGAGGAAATCACGTTGAGCGTTTTGTGTGGCGACAACTTGCTCCGTCATACGGTTGAAAGCAGCACCCACCGCCCGCACCTCTGGCGGTCCGCTGATGGGTACGCGCTGGTCAAAATGCCCTTCTGCGACAGCCGTAGCGGCAGATGCTACATGCTGTAAGGGCAACGCGATATTGCGACTGATAAGCCACGCCAGCAAGATAGCCACTGCCAAGCCAATTAACCCAGCTTGTAGCAAAGGAAAGAGTAGCGACGAGCCAAAATCGTTGAGAACCTCTACCAGTGAAACGTTAGGGCGCTCTTGTGCCAAAAGCAGTGTGAGACCATCACGCCCTAAACGGGTGGTTACAATGCCTGCAAAGAGCCATTCTTCCCCGTCGATAGGGTCGAAAAAATTGCCGTAAACGCGGGTGATGTTATCAGCCTCTGTCGGTTGCCGAGAAGAGATGTTAAACTCTGGATAGTTTTCAACTTCTCGCAATCCATTACTATCGAAAATCAATGTGCCAGTGCGCACATCGAAACTAATAATGCGAACGTTCTGCTCCTGAGCAATTAACTCCAGTGCAGAGGCGAATTCATCAATTGTGGGCGGGGCTTCTCTTGGTAAATAACTGCGCAAATTCAAGCCCTGTATGAGGCCGGAAAGGTGATTAAAGGTGGGTTGAGGTGGCGCGGGGCGAGCCGCCAAAAGCAGAATTAACGCAATTGCAATCGTGCCAAGCGTTAAGCCGAGTAAGACTAAATAAGACGCTAGCAACCGTATACGCAATGACAGATTGAACATCAATCAACTTCCAACTTATAACCGACACCCCAAACTGTTTCAATGTTAGGCGTCATACCTTCTAGCTTATGGCGCAAATGAGCGATGTGAACATCTACTGTGCGGGTTTCGCCAGCAAAGTCATAGCCCCACACGACATCTAATAAACGCTCGCGGCTGAAGACTACGCCCGGATTTTCAGCTAAGGTCAAGAGCAAGTCAAATTCCTTCATGCGCAAATCCACTGGTTCACCATTGACCAACACGAGGCGGCGTTGTGGGTCAATGCTGAGGTTGCCATGTTGGATGGCGGCTTTTGTTGAAGAGGCAGTTTTTCGTTCTGAACGGCGCAAAATCGCTTTAACACGGGCGACCAGTTCGCGGGGGTTAAAGGGCTTAGTGAGATAGTCATCTGCCCCCAATTCTAAGCCCACAATTTTATCAATGTCATCGTTGCGGGCGGTGAGCATAATAATCGGCACATCAGACTCTGCGCGGACGCGGCGGCAAATCTCCCAGCCATCAATTCCTGGCAGCATCAAATCCAGCACAACCAATGCCGGATGATGTTCCAAAATTTTCTTCAGTGCACTATGGCCTTCTGTTGCACTATCTACGCGAAAGCCCTCTTGCTCTAGGTACATTTGAGCAAGGTCAATAATGCGTTGTTCGTCATCCACAACCAAAATCGTATCACTCATGCCTATCTCCTCAAGTTTGGCGGGGTACATCCCAGCGCATGTTAATCAAGCTGCGGCTACGCCGAAAGCTGTAGCTCCGTAAAACATCAATCGTAGCCGTTTCATCAGCAGGATGCTCAATCACCATCGCCCGATGGCCATAGCGGCGAATCGCTGTATGAATTAATGCATCATCAAAAAGCCCTTGATATTCTGGCAAAGTCATCAACTGCAAGCGCAAGCGAGAAGCAAAGGCGGTGTGTATCCAAAGAGAGGCAGCGATTTCCCCCGTTTCAGGGTGATGAATAACCAATCGCTCTGTAGAACGGAAATTAAGTAAGTTAGTCAATACGCGATTCCATGGGAGGCGGAAAAAGTCTGGATGTAATGGCTGTAGCCACCCCAGCCCACCCCGCTCTATCGGGCGCACCTGCTGAGCGAGGCGCATCTCCGAGCGCCATTCCGAACGGCGGCGGCGCGTAATATGGACATCTTCCCATTTGGGCGGGTGCTCTGGTCGATTAGAGAGGGTGTTGCGCCGCCAAGTAATCCATTCGCGCTCGGTGATAAAGCCCAAAGATTCATATAGCCGCTGTGCGCCGATATTGTCTTCATCTACCTGTAACACCGCATAACGTACCCGTGACTGCTGGATGAGATTCATACT
>DAOTWU010000021.1:0-9879 GCA_034435735.1 Anaerolineae bacterium
CTTGAAGAACTCAGCGAGACGCTGGGCGCGCAACGCAGTGCGATACGCCTTAGTGCACGCACAAACCAAGACAACGGCGATAGTAGCCAAGATACAGCCGACCAGAATGGAGGGTCTGCATCATGATATGGCGATGGCTACGGCGATTTTTCACCATTCAGCATAACTACACCAACCCTGTCATGCGGATGAAGGCTAGCGGCTTGCTCATCGTCAGCTGGTTTCTTCTTTTATTGTGGTTAGCGGGGATGGCTGCCGCCTTTTACAACCTTGCGCAAGGGCAAGATGTTGCCGAGTTGGGTTTGCGGTTCTTCATCACGCTCATTGCTACACCGCTGCTGATTTTTAGCGCTCAATATTTCTTACAACATGGGCAATTCAACTTTGCGGCTCAGGCAGTTGTGGGGTTATTGTTTATCAATGCCCTGCCCTTAGAATTGGTTATTGATTTTAGAATTATTCTGAGCGCAGTTCTGACGCTCATTGCAGCGGCACTGCTGTTACCGCGTATCGCCTATATTCTGGTTGGCGGGGTACTAGGGTTAACCATCATTGGGGTTGGTCTATTGCCGCTAGAAGTGGCGCCAACAACACAACAACTCACGATTATCATCATTTTGACAGCAGCAATTGCTATTGTCTTATATATCTTTGGCGTTCAACCGCAGCACATCGCCGAGCAAAGCCATTTAGATTATAGCCGTTTGTTGGAACTCAACCGCTTTGCACGGGATATAGAAACGATTGACGAACGCGACACCTTGTTAAATACCACCATTCATCTCATCACACAGCGCTTCCATTATGCGTTTGCCCAAGTGTATTTGATCGATGAGCAATATACCGGGGGCCAGCTCTTACGTGTGCGGGCGGGGCTGGGACTTGATCGCGGCACAGTAACAGGGCGTGTGCGTTTACGTGATACCAGCGGCATTTTAGAAGCTATCCGCACCAGAAAAAGCGTCTTGCTCACCCGTGAAGACAATGAGCTACGCCGCGATTACTTCCTCGCGGCGACAGATTCCGCGATTGCCATCCCGTTGGTCTATGGCGAGGATGTGCTTGGGGTATTAGATGTTCAAACCTCAGAAAATGCTCCGTTCAGTGAACACGCACTAGCACTGCTAGAAACTGTGGCGAATCTAATTACGGGCAAGCTTCACGAACTAGAGGAGCGGGCAGAAATCCGCAAGGCCATGCAGGAACAAACCCAAATTACCAACACCTTACGCCAGCAATTGAATGAGCTACGAAAGCAAAGTCATGGTACAGTGAGTAGTACATGGGAAGATTATCTGACGCGGCGCGGGCTAGAGGCTATTGGGTTTAACTTCGCCCCTGGCCAATCATTCACGCCAGCGGCAGACTTACCAGAAGAATTGCGGCAAGCGCTAGAGCGCGGTGAAGTAATCATCGAAACTTTAGGCAATACGCAAATTGTGAGCGTGCCCATTCGCCTTGCTGGAACAACTGTAGGGGCGATGGCATTCGAACTGCCGCCAGGCCGCCCATTAACACAGCGGCAGCGCGACATGCTGGCCAGCATTGCCGACCGTCTGGCGCAAGCATTGGAAAATAAACGTCTTGTTGAACAAACACAGGAACAAGCCCTGCGCGAGCGAAAGGCGAACGAAGCCGCTGCGCAACTACTCAGCTCTACAGACGTGCGCGCTGTGCTAGAAATCGCAGCAGATACCTTTAACGAAGCGCTCGGCGCCGTGCATACACGGATTTACCTGAGACCAGAAGATTTGGCACAGGCGCGCATTACCGCCGAAAATGGCGGCGAGGAGTGAGGAAGGCATAAGTCATGAGCCTGCAATCCTTTTTTACCCGATCAATCTGGCAACGTCTGTTTCTTGGCTTTGCCATAGCGATGGTGCTACCTGCTACCATCATTGTGGCGCTAAGCTGGCAAGGTGTGGCGGAAATCAATACTGAAACGGTACGCGCCTTCATTGAAGAAACAGGCCGCCGTACAGAATCCACCATTCGCACAGAACTTAATGAAGCATTGGAAGTAGTGACAGAGCTATCTGAAGAGCCTGTTCTCCTGGGCTTATTGCAGCGCATCGTCAATCGCACATTTGACGAAGCCACAGATTCTGGCAGTATCCGCGTTCAACGCTTAATGGATGAAACATTTGGGGATGAGCTTCGTGGCGCATTTTTCAACTCAATATGGGTAGTTGATATTAACGGCACCATACGGGTTGTTGGTGGTCCTTCCCCCATTTATCTGACGAATGAAAACATCCGCGATACTGCCGCCTTCACCGCTGCCGAACGCCTAGCCGTCCTTGAAGAAGAACAGGATGTATTGATAACGCTGGCGAGTGGTTTGCCCTCGATTCAAGTGGTCAATCGTGTAGAAAATGTCGCGGGGGAGACACTTGGTTATATCATGGCAGAGATTAATATGGATCGCCTCTTCCGTGATAACCTGACATTCACTAATCAAGGCTTGCCAGCGTATAGTTTTATCCTGCTGCCGAATGATTTCGTCATCACCGACCTCAGCGAAAATGCCACAAACGCTTCTCCCAATTCTGAAGGTGCGCGGCTAGCCCTTGATAGCGGTGTTAGCGGATTTGAAACTTACCGAACCGGCCCTAACCTTGAGCATGAAGTGATTGGTTTTTACACATCAATCCCGTTGACACCCTCGCGCAACATCGCCCTTGTCACCGAAGTGGGGACAGATATTGTCAATCGCCAGGTGCTCACATCGCTCAGCCAATCGGGACTGCCAGTTATCTTGGGCATGATTATCTTGGGCGTGGTGTTGACGTTTGTTTACACACAGGTTTTTGTGCCACCACTAGAAGAAATTCGCACGGCAATGATTGGCATCACGCGCGGCGCTTATGATATTCCATTGAGCGCGACTAACCGCAGCGATGAAATAGGCGACCTAGCGGTGACATTTGTCGATATGCGCCAGTACATTGCCACGCTGGTTGAAGACCTCACCGAGCGTATTCATAGCCGTGTCCGCGATGTAGAAGCAACACAGGAAATTAGCCGCGCGGCAGCAACCCAACGTAACTTGCAAACTTTGATGAACCGCGTGGTGAATTTGATCATCGAAAAATTCCCCAATATTTACCACGCGCAAATTTTCCTACTTGATGAAGAACGGCGCTATGCGGTACTGCGTGCCAGTACGGGCGAAGTTGGTAAGGAAATGTTAGCGCGAGGCCACCGCTTGGCTGTTGGCAGCGTCAGTGTTATTGGGCAAGTCACCGAAGAGGGGCAAATTATCATAGCCCGCGATACCGCGACGAGTGAAGTTCACCGTAAAAATGAGTTCCTGCCAGATACACTGGCAGAGCTAGCGATTCCACTGCGCTTTGGCGATGCCATCATTGGGGCACTAGATGTACAAAGTAAATTGCGCAACAGCTTCACTGAAGACCAAGTGAGCGTTTTAGCAACAATGGCCGACCAGTTAGCTGTGGCGATTCAGAATGCCTATTTCTATGAAGAAGCACAACGACGTTTACAAGCCCTAGAGCAAAGCAACAAAGAGAAGACCATCCGTGCATGGGAAGAATATCTGCATGCCGAACGCGCCACTTTATTAACAGGCGAAGCGGGCAACCCAACCGGTAACGACCTCAGCCCATTGCGGCGCGAGGCGCTCAGCACAGGGAGGCCGGCCATCGGGCGATTAACCGAACGCAATACCATCCCCTTCGCTATTCCCATCACGCTACGCGGCCAAATTTTAGGCGCAGTAGAATGGGAATTGCCAGAAATGGACTTTGACCGTAGCAAGGTCTTGTTAGCAGAAGAGCTGGTGAACCGCCTAGCGGTCAGTTTGGATAACGCACGCCTCTTCCAGGAGAGCCAACGCTCTGCTGAACGTGAACGTATCGTGAACGATATTGCCGCGAAAATCACTGGCCAAACGGACATTGATGAAATCTTGCGCATTGCTGTACGGGAAGTTGGCCAAGCGTTGAGCGCACCGATGGTCAATGTGCACTTAGATCTGGCCAACAGTCGCCGCCGCCGCAACGGGCGCACTGGCTCTACCCGCACAGGACGCGATGCTCAATCAGATGAGACGAGCCAATCCTAATGGCTCTATGCACAACACGGGTTGACAACACGGGTTGTATGGAGAAACAAGCCGTATGACACAAACGACACAAGCACAAACAAGACAGGACTTACAACGATTGCTCTTCCGTCGGCTTGCCCCCATTATCATCGGCGCTTTTTTGGCCGCAGGTATTGGTTTGGCAATCGTGCTTATCAATGCCACTAGCGAAGAGTTGATTGTTGAACATCGCGCCTTACTGATTGATTTAAGCAGCGATATTGAGAGCGAATTAGACCATGTACTATTTGATGCTCGTGATACCGCGCTTAATCGAGAGGTGCGCAATCTTTTAGAAACCAGCCTAATTATCAGCACTGACCGCCAAACTCTAGAGCAGCATCAAGGGATGCAATTATTATTCTCATTGGCAGGGCAGCATGCTGATGAAGACCTGAAAAGCCTGATATTGTATACACGGCTCGGTCATCCACTGGTCACTATTACAACCCGTGAAGGCATCCCCCAGCGCCCAGAAATTGACACGAATGCCGTCCTTTTCTTCACAGAAAGCCCCTTTGCGCAAACACCAGCATTTCAAGATGCGCTACAAGCAGAGGGCGGTCAATTCGCGATTGAACCCGTCACATTGGAACGTGATGAGCAGGGGGAAATCATCGAACCCCTAAGCCCCATCTTCTCCGTGCTGACACCAATTTATAGCAATGATGAAGTAGTCGGCGTTCTGAAGATAGAAATGCGGCTAGCCCCCATTATTGACACTGTCAATAACTTCGGTCAATTCCTTGAGGATGATACCGATGGCCGCCGCGCTGTTGTGATGGTCGGACAGCAGGTTATTGCTGATAGCTATTTCGATGAGAGCCAATATCTGAACGCATTGCTGGCAACTGCCAATAGTGAAACCGCCGGTGAAGGCGTCGTTTTTAGCGAGGCACAAGAAGCCCACAATAGCATTAACGCAGTCGTCAGCACCACGCCCGGAGATTTCACCTTAGTGAACAATGGGCAATTCATCATCTCTAGCCGATCGCTCATCCCCGGCAGTACGCCCAATTCACCTACATGGCGGATTTTGTTGGTTGATGAAGCTTCTGCAGTGTGGTTGGGGACAATTCTCCTTGCAGTGGCGTCGGTAATCGTCAGCGCCTTTTTAGGCGTGGGGGTGGTTGTCCTGTTGAGTACATCATTAGGCGCAGTGATGCACCCCGTAACCGCGGCGGATGCTTTATTAAAGCGGCTTGCTAGTGACGAAGAAACACCAGAAATTATCGACACTGAGGCACGGGCAGAAGAAGGTGGCAGTATCCTTCAAGCAATTGACCGTGTTTCGGCACGTATTCACCAACTCAATACCCGAGTGGAGCAAGAGTTAGCCCGTCGACGCCGCGACTTAGAAGTTGTCGGGCGGATTGGGCGGCAAACCGCGACATTCGAAGACATTGACGACCTCTTCAACCGTGCCATCAATATGATTTGTAACGAGCTTGGCTTTTACCATGCGCAAGTTTTCCTGATGGATGATGCGCGACGGGATGCCATTCTGGTATACAGCCGTGGTGAGCGTGGGCGCCGTCTATTAGAAGCCGGACATAAAATTCGGCGTGGCTCGCCGACTGTTATCGGCACGGTAACAGGGCGTGGAGAGCCTGTGGTTGTCAACGATACAACGCGACAAAGCTCAGATGTGTTGCATGGTTTCAATCCGCTATTACCCGATACACGGGCAGAATTAGGTCTACCGCTCATTATCGGCAACGACATCATCGGCGCGTTGGATATTCAAAGTAAAGAACCCGATGTTTTCCATGAAGAAGACCTACCGCTTTACCAGCTTTTGGCAGACCAGCTAGCCGTAGCGATTTACAACGCCCAACTAGCACGAGCGGCAGAAGAACGCTTTGAGCAAATTGACAAACTCAATAAGCAGCTCACACGCGAAGCATGGGAAGAAGCCCAGGAGATGCTAGACGCTAAACGCGCCTATATCTATGACCTGCGCGAGGTGAAAGCGCTCGACGCCGACCGCCCTCCACGTGGCGACCTCAGCGCAGAAATCAGCATTCGCGGCGAGATTATCGGCACACTCAGCGCCCGTGCGCCAGAAGGCGGGCACTTCTCCGAAGGTGACCGCGTGATTTTACGGGCTGTGGCCGACCGTATTGCGCTCGCCATTGAAAATGCGCGGCTCTTCCAAGAAACACAGCGCACGCTAGCAGAAACATCGAACCTGTACCAATTAAGCCGCCAAATGAACGAAGCTAACACGCTGGCCGATGTTGTGCGCGCTATCATCACCATTGCTGTTCCCAATGCTACCAGTGGCCAAATCTGGATGTTTGACGATATGGCCGCATTCAAGCAATCAGAATGGATGCAGTTAGAAGTTGATGTAAGCAATACCCCACGTGAAGAGGACGAAGCTGCACTCATAGGCTTGCGGCTCAACTTAGCAGAGCACTCGATATTGAATCGGATGACTGCGGATAAAGTGACGCTGGTTCATGATATTCTGCATGACAATCGTGTCGATGACGAATTACGGGATGTTTTTGCGCAACTAGGCGCGCGGGCACTCGTCCTCATCCCACTAGCAGTGCGTGGTGTTTGGCGGGGTGTTATCTCCGTCGCATTGCCAGAGCCGAAGCGTTTTAACGAACGTGAGGGGCGGCTCTTCACAGCGCTGATTGACCAGGCAGGTGTTGCGATTGATAACCGCCTACTGCTCAAGCAGACGGAAGAAGCGCTAGCGCGTAACGAAAACCTATATGCTGCTAGCCGTATTATCAACACCGCCCAAACCATGCAAGACTTGGTATTTGCCGCCGTCGCGGTGGCGGGCGCGGCACCGATTGATTTTGCACTTGGCCTATTAGAAGGCAGATTAGACGAAAGCGGTTGGCCAACGGCGCTCAATGTCGTTGCCCAATCTGAATATGGCAACGTTTTTGAAATGGGCATCGCCTACCCCATTCGCGTACCAGTGCAGTCACAGCTGCGCGGGCGTGAACCTGAAGTGTTTGAAGGCGATGAAGCGATAGAAGATGAACGTCACCCAGCTTATTGGGCGCGGCAAAGCGGCTATCGCAGCATCGCAATTACAACGATGTTCGCTGATAACCAGCCGATTGCCTTCCTCTATGTCATGTCTCGTGAAGATTATGTCTTTTCACCAGATGACTATGAAGTGTACCGCGCGCTAGCAGGCCAGATGAGCACCCAAATTCAAAACCAGCGCCTGTTAGAACAAACAGAAGCCGCGCTGGACGAAACCAGCCGCCTCTATGTCGCCAGCCGTGCGATTTCACGTGCGCAAGACCTTGAGCAGGTTTACCAAGCGACTAGCGAGCACCTCACAGCGGCAACCTTGCGCGAGCTAGAAGAAACTGTTTCAATGCGGGTTATGGTCTTGCTCAACATCACCGACCCACACCCAGAGGCCGAATCACTCACAGTGGAATACCAATGGGCGAGTGATAAAGACGCGGACTTCCCGCTTGTTGTCGGTGAGCAGGTGGCGCAAAGTGACCTCGACTTTGGCGGTTTCGCCTATAGCGGCACGACCATCATCAAGAATATTGAAGAGGAATTACAAAACACACCTGCATTACAACACTTCCTCGCTTATGGTGGGGCAAAAGGTGCGATCGTCATTCCCACCTCCTCGCGCCAAAAATGGTTTGGTGTTGTGATCATCACATATGAACGCAGTGCCGAGATGAGCGAGCAATATGTGCGTTTCGTCAATGCGGTTGTTGACCAGCTTGCTATCGCGGTTGAAAACCAGCAACTCTTCATTGAAGCGCAAATGGAAGCGCGGCGTGCGCAAGTTGAGGCACGGCGGGCGCTGGCGCTGGCAGAAGCTGGCCAGTTAGCCAGTCAAGTGAGTTCTGACTTCACGATTGAAATGGGCGATGTGGTGGCGCGCGTGGCAGAGTCCGCTGGTTATAACCGCTGGACTTTGCTCCTGACAGAAAACGGTCAGCTACAGCGCGAGGTTGTCACATCCCCCTTGATGAAAGAGCGCGATGTCAGCGAGCTACTCGACCAAATCCGAGAACTCAACCTATCGCTATCACAAGCTTATAGCAATAACGAAACGCTCATCGTTAATGACCTAAGTGAAATCACCCTACAAGACCCCGCCACAATAGCGGATTGGGATGACATCGTTGAGCACTATGGCAAGCATATCGCCGTACCCATTCCAGGTCCAGCAGGGCAACCTATTGGCGCGCTACTCGTCGGGCGTGATTTGGATGAAGAAGACCTAGATGAACGCGATGCCCAATTCGCCCAAACGCTGGCATCTCAGATTGGTGTTGCCCTAGAAAACCGCCGCCTCTTCCAACAGGCGGAGCGCGAACGGCGGCAACTATCGCAAATTCTATCAACGCTGCCAGCAGGCGTTATCGTGTTAGACCCGCAATCACTCAAGCCAATTATGTATAACGACTTGGCAGAGGAATTATTGGGCGGGGCCATTGAATATGATGAGCCATTTGACCCGCAACGTTATCACATCCACCGCACAGGTACGCTACAGCCCTACCCTGCTGATGAGCTTCCCATTTTTATGGCGCTTCACAGCAATACACAGGCAATGGCGGACGACATCGCAATTGTGGATGAAGCGTCGGGCATTCAAACGGATATTATCATCAATGCAGCACCCATCCATAATGTGGAAGGCGGCATTACGGCGATTGTGGCTGCTATGCAGGACATCAGTAACCTGCGTATGTTGGAAAACACGCTACAGGAGAACTTGCGCGAAACCGTGACCCTCACGAAAGCGCAACGTGCGCTCTCTGAGGCGGCCAATGTTGATGAAGTGCTGGATGTGCTGGTGCTGCAATTGATGATGCAACAGCCCGATAATGCCCTCATTGTTATCAACACTGATAACGGGCCACAAATTGCACGGGAAAGCATCCCAACAGGGTTAGATAACCACCATATCGCCCCATTCGTTGATGCGCTCGTCCCCTTACAAGGCGAAATTGTACGACAGCTTGAGGACGAAAGTCTGCGGATGGATTGGCTCAATACAGGCTATCACTCAATCATGAGCTTACCATTGCGGGCGCGTAGTGAGGGCGGCACTTTAGGTTGGATTGTGCTGTTGAGTAAAAGCGAGGAGCGGCTATCACCTGAAGCCAATCGCATCTACTCACAAATTGCGGACGTTGCGGCGACAACGCTGGATAACCGCCAGCTCTTCCTCAGCACGCAAATCGCACTGCAAGAAACAGCCCGCCTCTACCGCGCGACAACGAGTATCAGCCGCGCGCGCGACCTGCTACAGCTGAACGAGGCATTACAAGAAGCGCTGGAAGGCCTAGAGCCAGATTACTACGCGGGCTATATTGTTAACAATGACAAGATTGATGTGCTCTTCAACAAAGCGATGAACGATGAAGCGCCATTAGACTTCGCCTCGCTCTTACGCTATGAATTGCCACAAGAAGATGGTGTTTTCATTAGCAACACGAAAGAAGGCACACTGACCCCGCTAGAGATGGCAGTCGCGAAATTAGGCACAGTAGCCTCGCTGGGCACGGTTAACCTGCGTGTGCAAGGTGTGCCATCTGGTCGCCTATTCGTCGCCTTCAAGAAGCCGCATCAATTCACTGAAGGCGAAACGCGGTTACTCAATGCCGTTGCAGACAGCGCTTCGGTGGTGATTGATAACCAAATCCTGTTCGAACAGATTCAAAACACACTGGAAGAGACAAGCGTCCTCTACCAAGCCAGCCGTGCCATGACCGAAGCCCATACCCCAGAGGACATCCTCGATGTTGCAGTGA
>DAOTWU010000022.1:0-2046 GCA_034435735.1 Anaerolineae bacterium
CCATAGCGGTCCTGTGGAAGTTGAGGCATAACACCCTCCGTACTCTGTGGAATCAGGGTTTAATTGTTATATGACCATGACCAGCTATTGCCGAACCAATGATTGCGGCTTCATCCCCACTGGCAATTAAGGTGGTCACAAATTCTTCTGCTATTGCTGGCGAGACAGCGATAAGCAACCCGCCAGAAGTCTGCGGGTCAAACATCAAATAACGTGAATGTTGGGTGATGGCCTCGTCAAAATGTACCCATTGCCCAAAATAATCATGATTGCGCCACATACCGCCGGGAAAAATATCTTGTTGCGCATAATGATGAGCGCCATCTATCCAAAGCAAAGTATTGTAGTCCAAAACCAAGTCAACTTGGCTTAAATGCGCCATCTCATGCGCATGGCCAAGCAAACTATAGCCGGTAATATCGGTCATGGCATGTGCACCATAACGAACAGCAAGTTGCGCGGCATCTCTATTGAGGCGGCTCATATAGGCAATAGCTTTTTCAACGTGGGCTGTTTCGGCTTGCCCGCTTTTGAGCGCGGTGGTAATAACACCAGTACCTAACCGTTTTGTGAGTACCAGCACATCACCAACTTGTATTCCCCCTTTAGTGATAATGTGTTCAGGATGAACGATACCAGTGACAGAAAGGCCATATTTAGGCTCTTTATCGGTCACAGTGTGGCCACCGGCAATTACAGCGCCCGCTTCGCGCACTTTTTCTGCGCCACCGCGCAATATCTCGGAGAGGATTGTCAAATCTAATCCATCGGGAAAGGCAACGAGGTTAATGGCAAGAGTGGGTGTTCCTCCCATGGCATAGACATCACTCAGAGCATTGGCAGCGGCTATCGCCCCAAAAGCATAAGGATCATCAACAACAGGCGGGAAAAAGTCTGTGGTGGAAATAATCGCCTGCTCATCGTTTAGGCGATAGACAGCAGAATCATCGGGCGAGCCTAGCCCCACGAGTAAATCGGGATATTCAGCTGGCGGGAAAACGCCATTTAGTGGACGCAGAACCTGCGCCAGGTCTCGTGGACCAAGTTTAGACGCTCAACCAGCGCAAGAGGCCAGCGCAGTCAGGCGAACGCCTTGAGGCTCAAGAGCCGCCATGCCTTATCCTTTCATTCACCACAGTCCATCAATACAGGCCATATTATTACATTTAAGGAAAAGTTGCCAATATTTGACATTAAATTGCCGCAACAAAACAAGAACTCGCCCCTTCCGTTTAGGGTGATTTATGCTATAATCGCCCACATCAAATAAACGGGGCGTGGCGCAGTCCGGTAGCGCGCTTGCATGGGGTGCAAGAGGCCCCCGGTTCGAATCCGGGCGCCCCGACAGAAACAATCCCTCATAATCAACGAGGGATTGTTTTTATTCCCAAAACATTAGAGAAAATAGCGCTCATTACGCTTGGCATCTTCATACTCTTGGCGTGCCTGTTGCACATCTGGATTTTCGCTAACTTCTGCAACGGCAACATCCCACCAACTTTCATAACCACCAACACGCTGGCTACGATCAACTTCAATAACGATAGCTACAGGGCCGCCCTCATAGGCTTGGGCTTGTTTAATCGCTTCTGTGATTTCATCACGGGTGTTGGCACGGATAACATGCGCGCCCATACTGGCAGCATTGGCAGCAAAATCAATTTGCAACGGTTCACCATCTAGCTGACCGCTATTACTGCGATAGCGATATTTTGTTCCAAAGCCATCGCTCCCAACACTATTGGAAAGACCACCAATGCTACTGAACCCATGATTATCGAGAATGAGAATAATCACTTTGATGCCTTCTTGCGCCATTGTCACGATTTCGCTGGACATCATGAGATATGAGCCATCACCAACCATGACATAGACATCACGTTCAGGAGCAGCCATTTTGACGCCCATACCGCCAGCCACTTCATAGCCCATAGTGCTGTAGCCATATTCAAGGTGATAGCCTTTGGGGTCACGGGTGCGCCAAAGTTTGTGTAAATCGCCGGGCAAACTACCTGCTGCACATAAAACCACATCTTCTGGGCGGCT
>DAOTWU010000023.1:0-2627 GCA_034435735.1 Anaerolineae bacterium
GGGCGCGGCTACCTGTGACCCTTCGCCGCCATTTTCAACAATGGCCACAATGGCAATTTGTGGCTCTTCTCGTGGTGCATACGCAGCGAACCATGAATGCGGTTCTACCCCCTCACCTGGATTTTGTGCGGTGCCTGTTTTGCCACAGACGCCAATTGTCTCTAATGGCGAATCGCGGAAAACATGGCGTGCCGTGCCATAGCGCTCTGTCGTCACTTCACACATCCCTTGACGGATAGTTTCCAGAACACCAGCCCGCAACTCGACAACGTCCATCACATCGGGTTCTAACACATAGCTATATGTATCTCCCAGCCCTGCACGGCTGACCAGTTGGGGGCGGTACAGTGTGCCATCATTAGCAATCATCGAAACAAAACGCACGAGTTGTAATGGCGTAATCTCCACATAGCCCTGCCCAATAGCCATATCCACCGTGTCCGATGGCCGCCAGGGGATGACCCCGCTGGTATAGTTTTCCAGCCAATCGGGGTCGGGGATTGTGCCATAACCTTCAGATAAATCTCGCAGGCCAGTGGATTCCCCAAATCCGAAGCGGTGGGCATACGATGGCAGCAAAAACGGGTCTATGCCATCCATAATCCAACCTACTTCATAGAAATAAGTGTTACAGCTACGGGCTATAGCTTGCGTTAACGTCAAAATGCCCTGCCCATCGGGACTCCAGTCGTAGCGGACAAAATTCTCCTCACGTGACCATGTGGCCGAGCAGTTAAATTTCTCATCCAGCGCATAGATGCCGCTATCAGTCACAGCAATCGCATCAACGAGCTTAAATGTAGAGCCTGCTGGGTATTGCCCTTGTGTAACGCGGTTGAGCTGTGGGCGGCGTTCGTTTTCCGCCAGATTTTCCAGTACGAGGTTGGCGGCTTCGCGCCCAATGAAGGGGAAGGGCGTCAGTGCGTTGCCGTCATATGTTGGCCAGCTCACCATCGCTAAAATTTCGCCAGTGTGCACATCCATCACAACTACCGCAGCGCCTTTTGATTGTGCCCGCCATTCTGGTAATGCATTAGCGTATAACTCCGCTAGCGCGGTTTGGATATAGAGCTGTAAATCAGTATCGATGGTGAGCCAGATAGCTTCCGCTGGCCGTGAAGCGGCTTCTGCCAGAATGCGAATGCGCTCTCCCTGTGGCGAAACGAGTTCTAACCGCCCACCAGGTTGGCCGCGCAGCGTTGCATCCCATGAACGTTCGATGCCGCTACGCCCGACAATGGCTTCAGCATCAAACCCTAGCCGCTTGAAATCATCTAGTTCATCCTCGCTGATATATCCCACATGCCCCAGAATATGCGGTGCTAGTGTGCCTCTCAGATACCGTCTGGTGAAACGTGGCTGGAATGTTGCGGCGCAATCGGATTCTAATCGTCCGCGATTCTGTTCATAGACGCCTGGTTCTAAATCGCCAGCATAAATCGTCCAGTTATCGGCTATTGGTGCTAGTTCTTCCTGCCATTCCTCAACGGTTTTCTCAAAAACTGAGGCCAGCGTATTGAGGCATGCTGCTGCATCTGGCATGTTTTGCTTCACAAGATACACAATCACGCTGCGCCCGTTTTGGTCAGCCAGTAAATCACCGTCACGGTCGTAAATGTTGGCGCGGCGTGGGATGACTGGCACAAAGCGCAATATCGCCCCATCGCCCATCTCTGGGAAAATATCGCCAGGAGACCACGCCACACGCCACTCGTTACTCAAGCGGTCTAATACCAGGCGCAGGTCGCGGTTAGTATCACTGAATTCGCCGAGAATATTGGTTTCAAACGTCACATCGTAGTTGAGTAGTGCCACCACTGCCGATTCTCTGGCCATGACGCGCGGCTCAAAGCTCAATGTGCGCAATGTCATGGTGTTGGCTGCATCTTCATAAATCGCCGTGAAGCGCTCCTGTGTCAGCGCTTCTTGGGTGGCGGTGGTGACCAAGCTATACATCGTTGCATAATCACCATTAGCCCACGCCGCTAAAAATGCCCGTGCAGTACGCTCCGCTTCTGCTAACCCTAACTGTGCCGGTGTCGGCGTTGGGTACAAAGTGGGAAGCGGTTCGGCAGCTTCCGGCGTAGCAGCAGGGCTACAGGCCGATACAATAGCGATGAGCAAAATGGTGATGATAGCCAAATAACGCACGTTGATTTTGTCCGCGATGTGTTGTTTTTCCATACTTAAATTATATGCCGCGAATGCACATACTGCCATATTGCCCACATGAAATAAAAAAGGGTGCAGCCCCGCACTGCACCCCTGTAAGCTATTTTTAGGTGTATATTAGGCGCGGCCAAAAGCTTGCTTTGTGCCTTTGTCGCTCCAAAATAGGAAGATAATGATGGCGTTGATAACCAGGAAGATAATCTGGACAATACCAATGCCGCCACCAAATAGTGCGCTGAGTAGCCATGTGATAATGAGCGCGGCACATACATAAATCGTGCCCATGTATGCCCATGGCTTGCGCATGAAAAGGCCAACACCAACAACGAGAGCAGCTATTGCCAGAACTAAGCCAATACGGTAGAGATAATTATAAGTAATTTTATTTTTGGCGCAGGAAAATCATTTGCATCTGGTTAGAAAATTTTCAACTTTTTTATTTTTATCCCCCTGTA
>DAOTWU010000024.1:0-3596 GCA_034435735.1 Anaerolineae bacterium
TGAATGCGCCGTTATAGTCGCTGCGGTCGACGAACACATGCAGCACCTCGCCATAGGTATGAATGGCCGCCGTGCGGATGACGCCGTACTCATCGGCCTCTTCACGTGGCCCCCACGCTGGTTTTGCGCCGCGCTTGGTTGTCTCTTCAAACGCGCTTTCCACATCATCCACGCCCAGCGCGATGACCTTCACACCGTCGCCATGCAGCATTTGGTGGGCGGCGATTTCGCTCGTTGGGCGGTATGGCGCGCTGATGACGAAGCGGATTTTGCCGCTTTCCAGCACATAAGAGGCGAACTCGCGGTTACCCGTCTCCAGCCCCGAATAGGCTACTGGCTTGAAGCCGAACGCCTTCCACCAGTAATACATGGCTTGTTTGGCGTTCCCCACCCACCAGTGCACATGATCAATCGAGTTAATCTTTAAGAAGTCCGCCTCTTGGTCCATCGGACGCTCATCAACTGTTTTTTGTACCATCTCTAAAGCCTCCTCACTATTTAGGAAATGGATGCCTTTTACTTTGTGTTGCCCCGCTAATTGGGGGACTATAGATGACGTTTTACCGCTTTGGCCAAACGCTCTACACCTTGCGCAATTTTCTGCGGCGTGACATTACTGAAGTTCAAGCGCATGGTGTTGTTCGCCCCGCCATTGACTGAGAAAGCGCCGCCAGGGATATAAACCACTTTGTGCTCCAGTGCTTCTGGCAACAAATCCCATGTGTTGATATGTGGCGGCAACTCTAGCCAGATGAATAAACCGCCTTCGGGATGCGTCCATGTGGCCACCCCGCTAAAATGCGCCTCTAGCGCGTCTAATAGCGCTTGCGCCCGCTCTTGATTGACCGCATTAAGCTGCTCTAGGTGGGGCGGCAAATACCCGCGCGCCAAAAACTCATGCACCGCCCGCTGCGTCAGTGCTGACGATTCCAGGTCAAACGATTCGCGCAGGCCGGCAATCTTCGCCCCCAATGCCTCTGGTACAACCATCCAGCCCATCCGTAACGCTGGTGCCATCATCTTCGAGAACGAGCCGAGATAGAACACAA
This sequence comes from Anaerolineae bacterium, assembly GCA_034435735.1. Taxonomy (GTDB): domain Bacteria; phylum Chloroflexota; class Anaerolineae; order Aggregatilineales; family Phototrophicaceae; genus S146-30. The sequence continues at coordinate 1,050 of DAOTWU010000024.1, forward strand.
AGCCCGCTTCATCAAAAGCTTTAATCGGCGGCAATTGCTCCCCGCTGAACCGTAGCGGCGAATAGGGGTCGTCTTCAATTAGGGGAATGTGGTATTTACCTGCCAGATGCGCCGCGCGCTGCCGTTGTTCTAAGCTTAAGCACACGCCTAGTGGGTTATGAAAATCGGGGATGAGGACAGCGAGGCGCGGGCGCGGTTCGCCAGCAAAAACGGCTTCCATAGCGTCCATATCGGCGCCGCTTTGGTGGCTCGTTTTGAAGGGGCTGATAATCATGCCGCGCCCAGAAGTCACCAGCTTAATGCCGGTGAAGGTAATCTCTTCGATGGCCGCCGTATCTCCAGGATTGAGGAACAAGCGCGAGAGAATCGCCAGCCCGTTTTGATTGCCATTCGTGATATAAATCTGCTCTGGCGTGCACCTCACGCCCCGTTGCTGCATATAATCCGCCAGCCACTCGCGCAGCGGCATATACTGTGGCCCATACTGCATACTCGGCGCCCCGTCGCGCTTCATCACAGTATTCAGGCACTCGCGATAAGCCTCTAGCGGCAAAAATTCCCCAGCAGGCAAACCGCCCGCCAGCGAAATCATCTGCGGGTCTACCGCATGCGCCAAAAGCTCCCGTATCGTAGAGCGCTTCAAATGAGAGGCTTCTGTACTCAGTACGTAATTTGTGGTATCGAGCGCAACCATCATGCAATCCTTTTCGCCTCAACTATTTAATTGTCATCTAGCACATACCCAACCACTCAGCGCAAAGGGAGAGCCGTTGTAGATTTAATTTCGCTCAGCACTAAGCTCGTCTGGATACGCGCAATATAAGGAATGGGCGTCAACCGTTCCATTAAAAACCGCTGCAAATCTTCACGATTGCAAACTGCCACCTTTAACAAATAGTCAATGCTGCCAGTGACATGATGACACTCCAACACTTCGGGCATCTGGCTAATACGGCGGCGGAAATCAGTGACTTGTTCTGGCTGATGGACAGAAAGGCTCACTTGAATGAAACAGAGCATGTCATAGCCCAGCTTTTCGCGGTCTAAAATAGCGACATACCCTTGAATGAAGCCTAACTGCTCCAATCGCTTAACCCGTGCATGAACCGCCGGCGGCGAAAGGTTGATGCGGCGTGCCAGCTCGGCATTACTGATGCTGGAATCTTGCTGTAGCTGTTGAAGGATAGCGCGGTCTGATTCATCCAGCTGTGAATAATCTGTCACACAAAGCCCCTTTTGTCAACAAATCTTCGTTACTTTTCACCAATATACAAAATAATTATAAGCGAAAAACCGCTATAGCAAAACTTTATTCACCAACATAAACGTTTAAGCCTATGTCCAATTTCCACAAGTCATTGAAGCGATGCCCAAAAGGGAGAGGGGGAATAGTACAGGCCGCCACCAACATAGATGGCGGCTTGTTGTGTTATGGGGTTAATCTTGGTCGCGGTTGAACGCAATGTTTAGGGGGCCAGCAGGCTCTGAACAGCCACCACTCATGACAAAGCCCAGCGGCAGCTCTACAGCATCGACAATATCCAGCAGCGCACTGATGAAATCGGCGCTCATCTGGACGTAAATTTGCTCACCAATTTTGACTTGCCAAGGGCCACCGATGTAGTACAGGTTAGAATCATATGTCCCCATTTCTATTGTTGTGCCATCGTTGAACGTCAATTCGGCGCGCCAATCGTGGTAAAAGTGCCAGCAAGGTTGGTCGGTGAAAGTTTGGTCAATGGGCACAAGGTTAACCAAACTGGACGAGAGGCTATCAACTAGCGCGGCGTCAATGATGGTGTCATAGGTGTCGCTGAAGTCGATAGGCTCGCCATTTTCATCAACCACATATTCATCAGGAAGCGGCGCTCGTTCAGATTCGCCAACGACGCGATAGCCCTCTTCCGCTGGGGTGATGACGATGTCAAAAAATGTACCATTGGGGAAATCATAGTGAATGACAGCACGTGCTAACCCGCTTTCGGTGAAATTGGGCGGGGCAATGACTGGCGTGTTGCTCAAGCCAGAGATGAATATATCGATGTTGAGCGCCAGCGCGGGGTTGGCTTGCATGGCGGCGCTGTAGGCCTCTATAGCGCGCGGGGGAATGGTTTCGTCATCATGCCTCCGCAGTTGCATATAGGCCATAGCCAGTTGCATTTGCTCGCAAGGGGTTTCTGGCATTTCGATGCTGTCTAAAAATTCGATTGACCATCCCGCCTGTGCTAAAAGCGTCTCTACCAGTGGCGATGGGTTATCTGCGGTGAGCATTACTGAGCAGCTACGCGCTTCAATGAGTTGCTCATCGGTGATGGGCGCAGGTGGCCATGCAAGGGGATAGTCGGGCGTTTCTGTATCTTCTTGCGCCTGTGCTATGGGGACAAGCAATAGCAAAAAGGCAAAAAAAGTAACAAGGTTTTTCATGGGGAAAGCTCCTTAAATTATTATTGCCGTTAACACTAGCTTGCCCCATAAACGCGGTTTGTCCTTTACGGGGAAACGATGCTTCAGCTATGGCCGCTATACGGTGGAGAGGGAGGGTTTGGG
>DAOTWU010000025.1:0-5053 GCA_034435735.1 Anaerolineae bacterium
CAGGCTGGTGCATCGTTGAAAATAATGCGGAACCACTGGCCATCTGGTGTTTGCGCATCGGCCAGCACCTCGCTACCAAATGGCAATGTGCCCAAAACAAAAGCGTTGCTCCCCGCCAAGCTGCGCACATTGGCGCTGCTCACCGTCACCGTTGTAGCGATGGGGTCTGCGGGGATAAAAGCCTCATCCGGCGCGACGGCATTCTCTACGCGCACATCACCCAGCAGCATGAAGACTACTGCTTGTCCAGGCAGGGTGTTAGGAACATTGGCCTGTACATTCATCAGGGCAATGCCCCATGTGTTCTGCTCAACATCTAGTGGTGCCGTTTGAATTGTTTGCAGATAGGTCAAATCGGCGCGGTCTGCTGGCTCGTCAAAATAGCCTTCTGGCACGTCTTGCGAAAAAGTGGCCGACACTTGGTTATAGCCATAGCAAGCGGTATTCCGCCCCAAATCGCCACAGTTATCGCCGATAGCATTGAGCGCTTCTTCCACAAGTGCCGGGCACAATCCCTCTTGTGCCAGCCCATAAATAGTCACACCGCTGAACAGTAGCACTAGAACAGCGATGGTTATTAACTTTAGTTTCATGGTGAACTCCCTTACGTCCATCTCATTTCAGGACGTGAGCATCCCGCCCCCTTATGTATTCAATATACCGTAGAAAAGGGGGCGGGGGTGTGGTTATAGAGGACTTATTACAGCTTTTTTGCAGGTTTTTAACACCCCGGACTAGCGGGCGATAGATTAATCAATGTGCCGGAGGGCAATGACTTCACCCGCCCATTAGAGACGGTGAAAACCCCGCCAAATATTTGTGATGCCGATGTTGGTGGTACAGAGAATGTGCCGCCCTGATTGGGGCCGGCCATGCTGTCATCAAATTTGATTTCAACTGCCGTATCTCCCGGTGGTACGTTGCTATAGGTGACTTGTAGCGTGCCTGTGCTGATGCATGTCCATGAAGCGGTGAATGGTGGGCCACCGGCGACAGGTTGTTGGTTCGGGTTCGGGTCGCGCTGGACTGTGACGCGCTCCGTGCGGCAGACCACCTCTCCGCCACGCAACGCCTCTACTTCCCATGAGTAGATATTGAGCTGCCCGATAGCTTCTTCTGTAGTGCGCACATAGAGCCGCGTTTCTGTTGTCTCTCCGCCTGCGACGCGGTCGCCATTCCCTGTATAAATATGTACGCGATATAGCTCTGCGCCGGGGGCGGGGTCCCAATAGAAATACAGTTCGCCATAAGGCATCCCTTGTAACGGCGATGTTGGGCGGAAATTCGTGCAATCGATACCCGCCACATTCTGCACCGTTTGCCCGCCAGTAGGGCCGGGGGCGGGTGGGGCTGCGCCTAGTCCTGCATCGGGTATGTTGACGAAGCCGCTGCCGGGGCAAGGGATAACTAGCTGCTGCCCGCGATAGATGCGCCGCGTATTTTCTAGGCCATTGGCGCTGGCAATTTCTGGCGCGCTGGTGTTATAGCGTAAGGCGATGCGGAACAGGTTCTCGCCATCCTGCACCGTGTGCACAACGGGTTCGCACGTGCCATCGCTGCTAATGTCGCCACCTAAACGGGCGAAAGCGGCGCGGGTGCGTTCTCCCGTTGCCAGCTCTTTCTCTGTTGCATCGCGCACTTGTGACCATGCCGTGATGTTGTTGTTCTCGTCAAGCGCGCCGACAATCGTTTGCCCGGTGCGGATTAATCGCCCGTCAGCGGTCTCTACGCGCCCCTCAACAACGGTGAGCCGCATCTGATTTTCCGGCAAGGTTTGCAGGTTGATGAGCGAACCGACATGAATTTCTGCCCCATTCACAGTTAGGTTGACCGTGATACCTTCTGGGCTTTGAATGGCCAGCACGGGTTCTGCTTCGTTACAGGCTGGCCGCCCGATGCCCGTATTGAAATAGAACGCCTGCATCGGGGTATAAATGCCCTCATCATAAATGGGGAGCGTCTCCAATGTTGGCGAGGGGATAAGCGCCCCGCTCCCTATCCACGCTGTCACGCCGTTCATCGCTGTTCGATACCATCGCCCATCTGCACTGACAGCATCCACTAGTAACGTCACATCTGGTTCAACCTCTGCCACAACACGGCTAGTTAAATCGGGCGCGGTATGTAGCTCCGCAGGGTTCATCACCGTCGCCTCTACAGGCGCAGACGGCAAAAAGGCCTCATCGGGTGCGACGGCGTTTTCTACCTGTGTATCGCCTACTAGCATAAACAATACGCTCTGGCCGGGCAGGGTGTTCGGCACGTTGGCCTGCAAATTCATCACTGCTACACCCCATGTGTTGTCATCAGGGTTGAACGGCGTTGTTTCAATTGATTGCAGGCTGACGATAGAGGCAATATCGGATGGCTGGCTGAAAAAGCCTTCTGGTTGGGGGTCGCTGAAGGTGGCATTAACGAGATTGTAGCCATAGCAAGCTGTATTGCGCTCTAAACCGCCACAATTCGTTGTTAGCGCGTTGAGCGCTTGCTCGACAACTGCCGGGCAAGTGCCATTCTCTTGTGCATGGCCGGGCGCGGGCGCAATGACAAACCCTAGTAGCCATATCACGCCTAGTAATAGGAAATGGTGCTTTTGCATAAATGACATCCCTCTGTCCCCTGTTATAGATTACTTAAATCGTAACATGAGGCCGGGTATCATGCAGGCGCAATCAAGAAGGGTTTGGGATTTTTAACGCTGGCGTAGGTGAAAAAGTGGCGAGATGGCTCGCTAATCTTTTGCGGGCTTGACCCGTATTAGTTCCGCCAGATTATGCCCGATAATGCGATATTCACGGTCTAGTTTGAGCTGCATTGGCCCGTTGAATGGCGCGATGTGTATCAATGTAAATCGCCGCCCCGGCGTTAGCCCCAGCGCCGCCAGATATTCCAAGCGGTCGCTTTCGCGCGTGCGCACGCGAGTGACAATATAATCCTTATTGATTTCCACATCAGTTAACGGTAAATCATCATGGGGGGGCATGGTGCCATCAGGTGCGGGAATGGGTTCACCATGCGGGCAAGTTGTAGGATGGTCGCTCATCTCTAGCATACGCTCTGCCAGTACATCGCTCAGGGCATTGCTCATGCGTTGGGCTTCTTCATGAACTTCATGCCAACCAAACCCCATGACATTGACCAAAAACGCCTCGGCTATGCGGTGGTTGCGTAGCTGTTGTAGGGCAATGCGCCGCCCCTCTTCCGTCAGGCGGATGCCCTTATAAGGCTCGTGCTCTAAAAAGCCTTGGTCTTTTAGCCGCGCTACCATGCGGTTAACAGCGGGCGCGCTTACATTGAATATCTCTGCAAGCGAGGATGTGCTCACAAAATGTTCGGGGTGATTATCATAATCTGACAGACGATAAATCTCGGCTAAATATAGATGGCCGCGTTTCGTTGTACCCTGTTCTTCGCTCATAAAATGCTCCAGTGAGAGACCTCAACACGCTAAAAATTGTAACATAAATTACGTAGATAAAAGAACGCCCTATGCTTGGGAGCAATAGGGCGTATGGCGCAATCAAGCGCTATGGGCGCTTAATCTTTAACGATGTTAAGAAACAGCTGGCTGCTTTTGCGCTTGTAGTTCCTTCACAAATTTCAGGCCAACCATCTGGCGACTATCTTCATCCCACAGGCGGAAGGTTGAGGCTTTCAAGCATCCCCACAGCGTTAACGGCTGGATATTGCGGAATAGCGGGTGCGTATTATGGCAAGCCTCTAAGTAGTAGTTGGGAATGCGTGGGCTGAGGTGGTGGACATGGTGGAAGCCGATATTGCCGCTGAACCATTGCAAAATGCGCGGTAGTTTCAGGTAAGAACTGCCATGCAATGCGGCATCGACGTAATCCCAGTTATCATGATGTTCCCAATATGTGCCCTCAAAGTTGTGTTGCACATAGAACAGGAACACACCCAGCGACGATGCGAAGAAGATAATCGGCGTATAGATGAGGAGATATTCAGCAACGCCGAAAATCGCCATACCAATCAAAGTGAATATCACAATGCCGATATTTGTTTGCATAACGCTACGGCGTTCGCGCGGCCCATCTTCTCGTAATGGGAAACGTTGAATGACAATGAAGTTGAACCATGGCCCTAAGAAAAACAGTACCAATGGGGAGCGGTAGATGCGATACCATAAGCGCATCAATGGCGACATCTCAAGATATTCGCGCACGGTAATTGTCCAAACGTCGCCAAGCCCGCGACGGTCTAAGTCACCAGATGAGGCGTGATGAACGGCGTGGCTGTGTCGCCAGGCATAGTATGGTGTGAATGTGATGAGGCCGATAAACGCGCCCAGTGCATTGTTCAACCGGCGTGATTTGAAAAACGAACCATGACCGCAATCATGGAAGATGATAAAAGAACGCATCACGAAACCAGCTGTTGGTATAGCCAGCAGAATCGTCAACCAATATGAGACGCTCAAACTCCAGTACATAATCACCATCATCACGAAGAATGGCACAACGCTGGTGAAAATTTGGATAATGCTCAAACGGAGATTTGGCTTTTGAAATGGGGCAACAGCCACTTGCCAGTCTTTCTTATCTTCAACTGGCTTAATATCGGGGGATGTAGGTACTGTCATTAGCTAAGGATTTCCTTCTAGAATTACAAAGTGGAACTCTCACTATACGCCATAACCCTCATTATGGGATAGGGTGACGTTTTTCATCGAAAATTGCCCAACTTACTGGGCATTCACTGGGCGCGTCATTGTTGTGACCGCACTGAAACCCATAACCCGCTGTAAAAACGGGTAACTGGCTGTCTTTTCGGCAATGAAGCCGCGCCGTTCATAAAGCTGGCGGGCGCGCGGGTTCGTGTCCACCACATCGAGGCGCACAGCATCAAAGCCTGCTTCTCGCGCATAGGCATACACCGCTTCTAACAACTGCGTGCCGACGCCCTTGCCGCGCATTTCTGGGCGTACTGCGATGCCATCCATGAGCAACACGCCCTTTTCTTGTTTACGCTCTAGCAATGCCAAAAGGGCGAAGCGCCACAGCGCGCCCCATATCCCAAATTGCTGGCGCATTGT
>DAOTWU010000026.1:0-1622 GCA_034435735.1 Anaerolineae bacterium
CATCGTTGACGCCTGCTAGCACGGTGGGTTCATAGAAGTAGCCACGTGGCAGGTGCTGCGGGCGTTTGCCCCCGACGAGTATCTGCGCGCCCTGCTGGTTGGCCTGTGTTACTAATGCTTCCACGCGGTCACGTTGGCGGGCGTTGATGAGCGGGCCAACCTGTGTTTGCGGGTCAAGGCCATCGCCGACAACGACCTGCGCGCTGAGTTCAGCGACACGCTCGATGAAATCTTCGGTGATGCTGCTATGCACATAAAAACGTTGGGGCGAAACGCAAACCTGCCCACAGTTACGGTACTTCCACTGAACTGACTTTTCGGCCATTTCGTTAATGTCTACATCGGGCATGACGATGACGGGCGCGTTACCGCCTAACTCCAAGCTGAGGCGGGTGACAGTGCGTGCTGCGTCTTCCATCAGTAACTTACCGACGCGCGTGCTGCCAGTGAAGCTAATTTTGCGCACACGCGGGTCATCTAGCATGGCTTGCCCCATGCCTTCCGGGTCACCATTGATGCAGTTGATGACGCCAGGGGGGGCGCCCGCTTCGTTGATGGCGGCGGCCAGCAGAAAACCGCTGCGCGGCGTGTATTCTGATGGGCGACCGACAACCGTACAGCCCGCGGCCAGCGCTGCTGACCATGCGCGCACTAAATTATAGACAGGAAAGTTCCACGCGGTGATTGTGCCCACGACGCCCACCGGCACCTGTGTAACGTGGATGCGGCGGCCAGCGGCACGGGCGGGGATGATGCGACCATAGGCGCGCTTGCACTCTTCGGCGTTCCATTTGAGGTAATTGGCGGCGCTGCGCCATTCCGCCAGGGCTTCGCTATAGGGTTTGCCGCTCTCTTCAGTGGTGATGCGGGCGAAACTCTCAGCATGGTCGAGGATGGATTCAGCAGCTGCCCATAGGATTTCTGCGCGTTCGTAGGGCGTAGTGCGAGACCATGTTTCAAAGGCCTTTGCCGCGGCATCAATGGCAGCTTCGGCGTCGTGGCGGTCGCCAAAGGGTACTTGTTCAATGACTTCTTCTGTAGCAGGGTTAATCAGATCCCACGTCCCGCCTCCAACAGCGTCTACCCAATCCCCGTTAATGAGTTGCTTAAAAATATAATCCGACATAGTTTATCCTATTGGCAAAAGAATGGTTTTGGCGCGATGCCTTAATGGTAACGCAAAACGGGCATTGTGGGGAGTTTTTGGCAAAATCTTGGTGGGGCTATAAAAACCAAACGGCTCTATCGTGATAGTGGTGTTTGCGTTAGGATGCAGAAAAACGTTATGAGATGGAGCGAATGTCGATGCCCGCTACCCGTGACCCCTTAACCGAAATTGCCGACGATATTTTTCAGTTGCGCTTGCCGTTACCCTTTGCCCTCAATCATGTGAACGTGTATTTGCTACGGGGAGAGGATGGCTGGTCGGTTGTCGATTGTGGCATTCACTACGCAGCGGGCGAGGCCGCCTGGCAAGAGGCGCTGGCGCGTTTGGGCGTGCGCTTTGGCGATATTCGCCAGATTGTGCTCACCCATGCCCATCCTGACCATTACGGCATGGCGGGCTGGTTACAGGCGCGCATCATGGAAGAGACGGGCGAACTAGTGCCTATTCAACTTTC
>DAOTWU010000027.1:0-6457 GCA_034435735.1 Anaerolineae bacterium
CTAGTGTCAGATGCGCGGCCATGGCATGACCGTGCTTTTCAAGTTGTGGCGCTGATTATTTTTGTCACCCATCTGGCGTTTTTCTCTATAGTACCTGTTGTGCCATTACAGTTAGTAGAGAATTTGGGCGCGGCTGAGGGGTATATGGCCATCTTCGGTCTCATTGAATTGGCGGCTGGAGCATTTGCTGCTGCAGAGGCGGGAAAGCTGGTTTCGCGTTTGGGTAATCGCGGTTTAATCACTTGCGCCATGCTGGGCACTGCGGCGGCTGCGGTCATTATCGCGCTTGCGCCTTCCTTATGGCTGGCGCTACCAGCTGCGGCACTCACTGGTGGCTCATGGACATTAGTCGGAATCGCCTTATTTGGCTATTTTAGCGAAGTGACACCGGGTCAAGGTGCTTCCCGCTATACCACCGCTTATATGCAGGCTGTGGCTTTGGCGATGTTTGTTGGGCCGCTAATTGGTAGCCAGATTGCTCAACAGCAAGTGCCATTTGAACATGTCTTGTTGTTAGGTGTCGGCCTGCGGCTAATAGCGGCGTTCTTAGTGACAGAGCGCAATCCCAAAGCACATCAGCAACAGTAAGTCAGAGTAGTAACCCAGAGTTTTTATAGGTTGTTTACTAGAGCGAGTGACTGTTTTGTTATATTATGTAATAGTCACTCGCTTTAGTTAAGGGATAAGTGCAATATGCTTAAGGAATTCCGTGAATTTGCCATGCGCGGCAGTGTGATTGATTTGGCTGTTGGCGTTATTATTGGTGCTGCCTTTGGGAAAATTGTTTCCTCTTTAGTCAATGATATACTCATGCCCCCCATTGGCTTGTTGCTGGGCAATGTCGATTTCAGCAATCTATTCATTGACCTTTCAGGCAAAGGTTATGCGACTTTAGCCGCTGCGCAGGAAGCTGGCGCACCAACGATTAACTATGGGCTTTTTATCAACAACATCATTGATTTTGTCATTGTTGCTTTTGTGATTTTCTTAGTTGTTCGTTGGGTCAACAAGTTGCAACGCAACGAAGAAGATGCACCAGAAACGCCCGCAGAGCCACCACAACCCACAGTAGAAGAGCGTTTGCTAGAAACGTTAGATAAGCTCAATACAATATTGGAGCAAAAAGGCTAAAGGCTATTTGGGGCGGGCGAGGTTGTTCGCCCCTGTTTAATTAACCACAGGCTGAAGTGAATACCTGCCAATCTATCCCCATCATGTGCGCGCCTAACAGACGATTGCCACTATAGACGCGCAAGACATTATCACGCCCTAGTTCATGATATAGCCGCGTTGTCGCATCACCATAGACGCGCAATTGCCCACAGCGTCGCCCATCACTATGCAAGGCGAAAAGCTGGCCATAGCTGCTGCTGAGGAGAAGTTTATCACCATATACCGTTAAATTGGTCATACCTTGTACGTTGGGTATAGGCGTTTGCCACAATGCCAGACCATCACGGTTGAATGCATAGAGTATCTGCCCATCGAAAAGATACATACGCTCATCTGGCGTCACCAGAATTGCGCTGCTGCCCCCGCCTGCTGGCGCATCCTCTTTCGCTAGTCGCCATTGCCCCTGCTTATCTACCCGCCACAAACCGCCGCGCGTATAAACTAATAGCGCGCCATCCGTTGCCGTGGCGAAACTGCCCGTATCGCGCAAATGCCCCGTATATTGCAGGCCACCACTGCGCGTGATGGTCATAATGGTGCGGTCTTGGGTGATAATAGCAACAGTGAAATCACTAACATCCCCTGCCACATAAGCGCGGATATATGATGGAATGCCTTCCACTTCCCATAATGCGCTTTGGCGCGCTTCATCGAGTAAAACAAGGCGGTTGTCGCTAGTGTGGAACATTAAATAATCGCCGACAAAAAGCGGCGCGCTATCAAATGAATAGCCTGTTTGCCATGCTTCTGCGAGGCTGCCTTCAAGGTTGATGAGTTGCATTGTGCCATCAGCGTAAGTGAGCAAGGGTTGCCCTTCATAGCCAGTTACAGCTACAGCTTCTCGATTGAGATTAATCCGCCAAAGCACCCGCCCATCGGATGTCAAGCGCTTTATCCGTTGTCCATCGATATATACCGCGCCGCCATCAAGCAGCCATAAGGGGGGAGATAAGCTTTGCGGCGGGGTTATGTTATCTGTATGCCACTCATGCGAGGGATGTAACCAGCCTTGCCAGTTGAGAATAAATTGCGAGGGTGGCAGCCATCCCGCATCTTCGGGCGTTTCCCAAGAATAGCCGGGGCCTGGCGTATCTGCCATGCCACTACGCATCTCAAAATGGACATGTGGGGCGGGGCGGGCATCACCGACAACGCCAATAATTTGGCCTGCTTCAACACAAGATAAGCGCGGCGGGAAGCTATCTATGCCACCTTCCCCTAAATGCCCGTACTGGCTATAGGCGATAGAGCCATCGGGGAATGTGTGCTCAATGATGATGACACCACCATCGCGCCCCCAGCCACTGGGTGAACTATAAGTAACTCGCCCGTTAGCGATAGCCCGAACTGGAGACCCTGCGCTCATGCCGCGTCCACCATACCAGTCTTCGCCTGTATGAAACCGCCCTTGATGACGTGGGCTGGCCGCGCTGAAGCTTTGCACTAAGCGCCATGTTTCGGTATCAATGGGATGGCTAATACGCTCGACAATGCCACATTCATTCTGTAAATGTGCCCGCCACCCAAACAACAAAAACATCGCTACGATTATCAGCCAGCGCTTTAACAAGGCGTTCCTATCCTTTACTGTTGTGCCATCACGCTCAGGTTGGGGATTATGCCATATCAATCGAGTCTTCTGGTCCTCGAATATACTCAAGCACGCCTAACAACACAATAGGCACTAGGGCTAATGCAGCCATCGCGGACTCTGGGTCTTCTTTTAGTTGTTCTTCAATTGTTTCTAGGAGAATATCCAGCGCTTTAATGAGGATGAGCAGCAACGCCAGCAATTCATAGGTGACACGGGTAAGGTGTTTGGGGCTGGCCTGAAGATTCAGGACAAGGTAACTCGTCGCCACCATTGAGGGCATCATCACCAGTGTTGCCAAGGCTAAGGAAAGTAAAAGCGCTTGTGTGGTTGTGTCATTGAGCGCATCCATTTGCGCTTGTGCTTTCAAGCTCATCGCTACCCGCGCCATGATGTTCATCGCCAAACGCTCTGGAGCGCGGGCATGGGGGGCGGTTTGCAATAGTTGGTGCACTTCCTCTAATTGCTCATAGAGAGAGGTGTCCGGCTCATTTTGCAGCGCCTCTTCCAGTGCTTCCTCTTCTTCGGGGTGCAATTCGCCATCCAGTGCGGCCTGAAGCTGTTGCAGCAAGCGTTTATTCGTCATCGGCTAAATGCCCTCCTATTCGTGTGGCATGAGCATCCATCTGGGAGAATTGCTCGGCCAGCATCTGGCGTGCGCGCCATAGGCGGCTTTTAATTGCGCTTTCGGTCGAGTCCATAATTTCCGCAATTTCAGCATAAGAATAATCGTACCAGTAGCGCAAGACCACAGCGGCGCGATAATCCGGACTGAGTGTATCAAGTAGCTCTTGTACCATGCGGCTCTCTTCTTCTCGCAGGGCAACATCTTCAGGCTCTGGTTCGTCGCTACGCAACGCCAATTGCGCAGGTAACGGCTCATCAATCGAAAGAAATTGCAGGCGTCGTTTGCGTAGTCGGTCAATACAATGGTTCGACGCGATAGAGAGCAGCCAAGTTTTGAAAGAGCGTTGGCTATCATAACGATTTAAGTTATTAAAAGCGCGCAAGAACGCCTCCTGTGCGGCGTCTTCTGCTTCGGCAGGGTCGCTTAACATGCGGTAGCACAAGTTATATACCGCATCCTGAAATGTATAAACAAGTTCCGCAAAGGCATCTTGTTCGCCACGTAACGCGCCCTGTACCCATGCTACAATCGTAGGGTCTTCCGGCAAGGGTGGCCTCCCTAATCAAGTATGTCGCCATGTTCATCCGGATGACACCCATCTATCACCCTATACGCAGAATGACGACAAAATGTTACACTACCGCTAAAAATCGCTATACACACTATCTGTGTTTTGTTTCAGGCTGTTTACAGTGTTTATTTCATTAACAAAATTCATTATATCATATGCCAACTTTCACGGGGCATTTGGCGCAAAATTGCCCCGATTTTTTGGGGGATTTAACGCTTATATGGCGAGTTATAAGGGGTTTACCAATGCCGCTGTATATACAAATGATACTCATTGAAAGAAGTGGAGCGCTTTTAAGCCCATGCTAGACCAGAAAACCTATGACGCCATCACTGCCCGCCTGCAAAAATATGGTTACCAGCTATTTGCTCAAGGTGATACCCTTTATCACACGCAGGTGTTTCGCCCAACGAAAGAACAAATAGATGTCGATAGTGTGCTGGCAGCAGAATTGCCCGCGTGTTTTATAGCGTCTGATAATCTTGCCATTGCTGATGAAGCCTATTTGAACCATCTACAGCGCACGGTGAAATCGCTTTATAACGGCACAACGTTCGCCTTTCGCCGTTTGGAGGTGGAGCCGCTACGTCTTTGGTGTGATTTGGGCTATTTCTATGACAATTTGCTGTCATGTGCGGCGCTAGATGCAGAGTTGCGCGCGAACAATGGTCTGGCTTTGCGTGAGCAATACTATCGCACGATTGCGCCAGTGGATGCGTTGTTTCATGGGCGTGGACGTAGCGCAGCGGTTGGTGTGGCAGTGTTGACGGTGTTCAACAATAATGGGCGTTATGAAGCTATCTTAGGGCGTCGTTCCCAACATGCTGCCACCTACCAACAGGCTTATCATGTCGTCCCTGCATTCATCTTCCAGCCCAGCACTCCCACGTTGCGCTATCCGCTTGAATGGTCTATTCGGCATCAAATTTACCGGGAATTTCTAGAAGAGCTTTTCGGATTGGATGAATTGCTCAATCCTGATAGGCCAGATTATTTTTACCAACATCCCGCGCTTCAGGGGCTTCAAGCGCGTTTAGCTGATGGTCGCGCAACACTACAGTTGACAGGTATCTCCTTTAATTTACGTAATCTACGGCCAGAAGTCTGCGCGGTGCTCATCATCCACGATGAGGCGTGGTGCCAACAGGCGCGTTTAGAAAATGGTGATGACACGTTTAAGATGGCGGCTGAGACGGAGCATTTTCTCCGCGTGCCCATTGAAACAGATGAAGCCATTCACCGCGTTTTACCCGCGCCACATCTACAGATGCCGCCACAGGGCGCGACGGCTTTCTGGCTTGGGGTGGCTGCTGCGCGGCAACAGCTCAATTCATAGCACTTGCTGGCGTGGTGTATATTTCCCTACATAGGCCAAATCGCCATCTAGACGTAGCTCTAAGCGGTATGCACCGCACCCTTCTGGAATGGAGATGACAAGGCGGCCTTCAGCAGCAAAATCTGCCTCTTTCCAGGCATATGTGCCACCATCTTCCGCGATGATTTTTATTTGCGCCTCATAGGGGCTACAGGCCGTTTCACATGGGTGGAATTGCAAAACAGCTTCGTTGGCCTCTAGCGAAGCCTCTTCTACATATAACCAACGGCGGTTAAACAAGTTGAAATCAGTGCGCGGTGTAATTTTATCGCGCCAGCGCTGCCAGATGTCTTTAGGTAACAAGTTGCGCAAGGTTTCGTATTCCGCTGTAGAACGACACCAAATATATTGCAGGCTCTCCAACCCCAGCCGCTCTGGCACAAGCACTTGCGCGCTACGCATGGTCATAATCTCATCGCGCTCATCAGGCATAAACCACGAGTCATGATAAATCTGCTCAAAAGGCATTTCGCGGAAAAATGTCGGTGTTTTATAGGTTTTCTTCAAGCGCTGTGGGTCGCCGGCGCAAAAACTCGCCTCTGGTAGGGTGATAACTGCCTCAAGGTCAAACAGTAAATAAATGGGCATCGGGGTGTAGCCTTCGCGTTGCTGCTCTATTGGGCGAAAGCCTTCTACCCTGTATAGCGATGGTGTTCGCGGGCGAAAGTCCAGCCGCACGAATTTATCCCATCGAGTGCGCAAGTTCTCGCCGTTCATCACGGGCGAAACCAGCTCATCAGCACTCAGCGTTTGCACAACATTTTCAACCGTTGTGAAGTGGAATAGAAAGTATGGCCACCAATAGCGCGAACCCAGCCAAGCTTCTCGCCTTAACTCTGCCAAAAAGCTACGGAATGCGCCCGCTGTTCGCTTCTCATCGCCCATCGCTTTGGGGCGACCTTTTGGCGCTTTGAAGATTGATTTTTGAGGAGCGCTTTGTGCAGTTGGGGTGGGGCGGCGAAAGGCGCGGCCTGCTGTGATGTCGCTCAATAAATCGCGTAGCGCATCGTCATAGTTAACATTTTCGCAAAAGTTAAAGAAGTTTAAGTGTTCGAGATGCAATGGGCGCTCTGCATCGGGCTGGACCAGTAGGGGGATAATTCGCTTGCCTTTGCGGAT
>DAOTWU010000028.1:0-2052 GCA_034435735.1 Anaerolineae bacterium
TTATAGGCCACTGCCACCGTGCCCGCCAACGCCTGCGAGAGTTGCACATAAGCCTGTACAAATGTCGGCGCATTGGCCACAGCGTCATCGCTAATACCATGCACGCGCGCCGCTTCTGGCGGGATGGGCTGCGAGGGCTTCACCAGCGTATTGAGCACAACCGCGCCCTTTGCATTGATAACGGCGGCTTGCACAATCTCCGCGTGTTCATCGACACCCGTCGTCTCGAAGTCCACCACCACCGCCGGTGGGTCTTCAAAGAGCAGGCTTTGTGCCCACTGAATCGCCTGGCGGCGCGTTTTTGCTTGACTGAGCCGCTCTTTCATTGCGTTATCCTTCCTTATATAAGCGCGGTTTGCCGTCCTGCCGCCCCCAGATGATGAGCCGTTTCACCCCTTGCTTGCGGGCGACTTGCGCCCAGTCTGGCGGCAAAAACGGCAACATCCCCTCATCAACAAGGGCGATATGCGCCGTCTTAAAGCCCTCTGCCAGTGCATCAGCATGCCCCTCGAACACCCAGACGATATGCCCCAGCGCCACCAGCGCCCGCAAATAGTTGACAAAGGGGATAGTGCGCTTCACATCGGCGATGATGGCTTGTGTATCGGTGTAAGCGATAACGGCAATATTGAGCGGGGCGGCGCGCTCTGGCGCGATTTTTTCGGCGCGCTCCAGCATCTTCTGCGGGAATTTCTCGCGCGGTGGGACGTTATGCAATTGCACCTCGCGCTCTGGCGTCACCAGCGTGAATTGGTGGATGTTGCGGTTGCTGGCGGCCAGCCGCGCATACAGGAAAACGTCGGCCAAATCGGCGTTATCGGTCTTTATCGTTGGCATGCGTGGCGAGAAATCGGGCGGCATATCCCACTCCTTGTCGTAAAGCCTAACCCTATGTTAACTTACCACACTTCGCCCGCGCTGCCCACGTTTTTGGCGATGGAGGCAAGCCAATAGCCCCCATTAGCAACCATCATTAGTATAGGGCGGCTGGTAGCTATCTAAGGCGCGATTGCCCACAAAGGGGATGAAGTCCAACGCCCGCGCTGTGCAATAAACCCAGCGCACATTTTCTGGTTGTAGCGCATAGTCCACTGTGAAGATGGTCACCCCCTTTTCTTGCGCCAGTTGCAGCATCTCTAAATAGCTCTCGCTACTGACATGGAGCGTGCTCTCTGGATAATCGGTATACAGGCGCAAACAGCCACCAGATAGCGATTGGACATAGGCCTCTGTTTCTATGTCGTTTTCTGTGCGGGGCAGTGGGCAATCCCCTGGCGGGTCATTATCCGCGCCGCCATCAAACCACACTTGCTCCTGCGCAATGGCGTCAATCACCTCGATGTACTCATCGTATTCAGCCAATTCTGCCGCATTTTGGGCGATGACGATGAAATCGGGGCGCAATGCGCGGGTATAGTCGGCGATGTCCTGCACCCACCATATCATTTCTTCTACGGGGTTCACTCCATCGCTTTCAGCAAATTCCACCACTGCCGTATCAGAATAAGCCTCTACCCAATCCAGATAAACACCATCAAATCCCAGTTCAACAATCGTCTGGAGATAGCCGCCATCATCCAGCCAGATAGCGCGCCATTCGTCATACCAGTACGCCACGGGATAATTGCCCTCCCAGCCATCAGGGTCAGCGGAAACAATCCACTCAGGGTTGCCAATGCCCCAGCCGTCTTGCCAGTAGGTGCGATAGTCTTCGGCCTGCCCAGTGTCAATATAGGCGATGACCAGCTTGGGGCGGGGCGCGTTATGAAGCTGTGTGATGACCTCCGCCATGGGGTAATCGGTGTTATTCGCCTCAGAGGGGATGAAGTCCAGCACGACCATATCGTAATCGGAGGCGACAATTTGCGCGATGGTCTCCGCATCTAAATTGACATCAATCAAATAGAGCCAGTTTGTCACGTCTTCCAACGCGGGCAAGGCGTTGGTTTGCTGCCGTGGCGCGGCGATGCGCCATATCTCCGTTGGTGCATCATCTTCGCCTAAATGCGATTCAAAGGCAATCCATTGCCCATCTGGTGACCAAGAAGGCGC
>DAOTWU010000029.1:0-2211 GCA_034435735.1 Anaerolineae bacterium
GCTAGCAATAGCCGCCTTGTTGGACCTAACTGCCCTGGTCTACTAGTGCCCAATGTTGGCAAGGTCGGTTTCATGCCCGGCTCCATTGCCACACCTGGTAACGTTGGCGTTGTCTCTAAGAGCGGCACGCTCACCTATGAAGTTGTGTACGCATTGACTGAAGCTGGACTTGGTCAAACCACTTGTATTGGTATCGGTGGCGACCCAATTATTGGCACGACTTTTGTTGATGTGTTGGAGATGTTTGAAAATGACCCCGACACTGAAAAAGTAGTTCTGATTGGTGAAATCGGTGGCCGTGCGGAAGTTGATGCTGCTGAATATATCAAAAAGCATATGACGAAGCCCGTTGCCGCCTTTATCGCCGGTCAAAGCGCTCCTCCTGGCAAACGTATGGGACATGCTGGCGCGATTGTCTCCGGTGGGGAAGGCACTGCCGAAGAGAAAATCAAGGCGCTACAAGATGCTGGGGTGCGTGTTGCGCGCAATCCAGAGGAAATTCCGGATTTGCTGAAGTAAGTCTCTTGCATCAAACAATCAGCCCCCGATTATGGGGGCTTTTTCATTATGGTTATTGGCGAATTGCTTGGTCAATTTCAGGGCTAACAGCAGCTATATCCGCGACTTGTATCCATCCGCGACGCCCATCTGGCAAACGAACCAATGCCCATCCATCTTCAACATCGTGAATGCGTACTTCTGCGCCACTATGCAATACAAAGTGCTCTAGATAGTCCACATCTGGCCCGCTCATAACACTGCTTTCCTTTGCAGTCACAACGGCCTGTGGCGTATAAGTCTCAACATACCAACGACTTGTAGTCAAGACTAACCCAATAGCTGCAATTACGCCCACGATTCCTAGCCCTGTTAGCAGCACATTGCGCCAAGCTTGCTGTCTGTAAATGATAAAGACAGTTAACAACATAAACCACAATGTCCATAAGGCAAAAGTGCCGCCCTCTAGCTCGTCCTGTGTTGTGCTGGATAATGTAATCGCAGCTAATCCCTCTAAAAGTCCGCTATCATCGCCTTGCAAATCCAACCGTTCACTACGAATACGCGCTATAGCTTGCTGCAAGTCGCCATCTCGCGGCATTACCATTTGCGCCCGCAAATAATTCACCAGTGCCCGTCCATAATCTTCTGCCATATAATAGGCACTGCCGAGGTTGTAGTACAGCACACCGTCCGTTGCACCTTGAGCAATGACCTGCTCATATAGGGCAATTGCTTGTTCGTAATCGCCTAGAATATAAGCGCGCTCTGCTGCGGCGATTGTTTGGCCATCATCCTGTGCGATAACGCCAATAGATAGCCCCAAAATCATTATCAGCCCGATTAGTCGTGCCATGTTTGCTCCAGCGCTTGTAATGTTTTCCGTGTTTGCTCAATGAGCGGTTGTAGCGGAGCGTCTTTGTTGAGCGTTTTCGGCGAAAAATCGCCCATATCTGCTTGTTGTAAGCAGATATTTAATGCCTCTGCCAAACGATTATCGCCATGCTCACAGACAATGCTAATCAGTTCTTCTCGTGTTAAAGGTTTTACCCCTTGTGCTTTTATCTCAATATAGCGATAAATGGCCTGTCGCACATAATGATAGGCGCGCTTTTTCTTTGCTTGTGCTAGCGCTTTACGTGCTGCATACCATGCTGCCTGTTGCTGCTTTCGTTGTGCCTCTTTACGTTGCTGGTATCGCCAAATTAATGCCCCCCCAGTGATGATAGGTGGCAATAACCAAAGCCAAAAGCGCCCACCACTATTCACACCACCAAATTGGATATTATCTATCGGCTTAAGTACAGGTGTAAATGCCGCCCCTTCTGCTGCGGCCTCTATGTTCACCGCCTCAGCACTCAAGACCACGGTTCCATCATCAGCCGCCCGCACAACAATTCGTTGTGGTTCACCTGGGACAATGCGGTAACTCTCTGTTTGCGGTTCAAAATACACAACTGTAGGCGCAGGTAGAACGTGTTCCCCCGCCCGCAATGGGATAATCATCCATCTATATTGCCGCGATTGTAATGGCCCATTCCGCTGAATATCACTTGCTGGACGTTCAATCACTCGCCACATATCTTCCGGCAACGCCGGTGCTGCGGGTTTGGCCTGCGTCAGATTTCCCGATCCTAGCAAGGAAACACTGAAAATGGCCGCTTCACCAACTTGCAAGGTTGTTGGCTCTAGTGAGAAAGTGACATCAAATTG
>DAOTWU010000030.1:0-6196 GCA_034435735.1 Anaerolineae bacterium
TGCACCGCAATAGGTGCAAATTTGGGCACTGGCGGCGTTCTCTCTTTTACATTCCGGACAAGTCAACATTGATTCCATGCCACTTCACCTAATTCCCTGCATACAATGATTGATGATTTGGTTATGGCCCAACATATACAGCCTTGAAACATTTTATTGAAGTTCTTAATGATAGGACTATATACCTATGCCTTCATTTTACCAAACTTTTTGTTTTTGCAAGCGCAGTAAGGGCGTTTATAAGACATTTTGGGAAATTTTTCATACCAAAATAAATTTTTTTATTAAGTTGGTTGCAAAGAAGCACTATGAAACTGCCAAGAACAGGGATTTCTTACACAAATCATGCGTTGAGGCTCTGATTTTAGTGATACAGTTAAAGATAAGCCTTGTACAGTTAATTATAGGCAATTGTGTCACCTGTTGCATTTCATCAGACCACCGTTTAAGATGAATAGCGGTCCGTAGTGGTAATGGTATCTACGGTATAAAAAGGGTTGGAGTAAGCAAGTTGAATAACGAACCAAAAGACCCCCGTCAACATCCAGAGAAACCGGAAACCCCAGAGACGCCATCAGGCCCCAGCCCGCAGCGTATCTGGCTCATCGTTGGTATAGCGATTGTACTGTTGTTCATCTGGACTGCAGTTGGCAGCGGTGCATTTTCGCGCACCTCACAATTGAGCATCAACGATTTAGCAGACGATATACGTGCCCGTGATGTCGCTGCGATTGTGGTGCGTGGCGAAACGGATGTATCCGTCCTATATACGGATAACCGCACAGCCTCTGCTACCTTGCGTCCTGGTGATAATCTCTTTGATGTATTGGCGGCGTATGGCCTTAACGAGGCTGATTTCAAATCTTTCGAATATATTCCCCAGCCGGGGGATAACAGCCTGAATTTCATTATGCAGTTGATGATTGCGGCCATACCTACATTGCTAATTGTATGGCTATTGTGGCGCATGATGCGTTCGGTACGGGTTGGGCAAGACCAAGCGATGAGCTTTGGCCGTAGCCGCGCCCGTGTACAGCGCAACGTTGAGCGGCCATCTGTGACGTTTGCCGATGTCGCCGGCGCAGATGAGGCTAAAGAAGAACTGCGTGAAATTGTTGAATTCCTGAAAGAACCGGAGAAATTCATCCGATTAGGTGCACGCGTACCAAAAGGCGTGCTGATGGTTGGCCCTCCGGGTACGGGTAAAACCTTGATGGCACGGGCAGTTGCTGGCGAAGCGGGTGTACCCTTCTTCAGCATCAGCGGCTCGGAATTTGTGGAGATGTTCGTTGGTGTTGGCGCGAGCCGCGTCCGAGACCTGTTCGACCGTGCTAAAGCAGAAGCTCCCGCGATTATTTTCGTCGATGAGATTGACGCAGTTGGGCGACATCGTGGCGCTGGGCTTGGTGGCGGCCATGACGAGCGCGAGCAGACGTTGAACCAAATTCTGGTAGAGATGGATGGTTTTGAGCAAGATACCAATATCATCGTGATTGCCGCGACCAACCGCCCCGATATTCTTGACCCTGCTCTATTACGTCCGGGGCGTTTCGACCGTAAGGTGGTGATGGATTCCCCCGATGTGCGCGGGCGTCATGAAATTTTGAAAGTGCACGCCAAAGGCAAGCCTATGGCTGCCGATGTCGATCTTGAAGCCATAGCAAAAATTACAGCTGGCTTCAGCGGCGCAGACCTTGAAAACCTCATCAACGAAGCAGCCATTCTAGCAGCGCGGCGTAATAAAAAAGCTGTCGGCATGAGCGAGCTTCAAGAGAGTATGGAGCGCGTCGTCATGGGGCCAGAGCGCCGTAGCCGCATTATCAGCCCACGCGAAAAACGAACTATTGCCTATCACGAATCTGGCCATGCGATTATGTTCCATGTGCTACCCCATACCAGCCCAGTGCACAAAATCACAATTGTGTCACGTGGTGGGGCTGGCGGCTATGTGATGCCATTGCCAGAAAACGACACCATGCTGAAATCACGGGCGCAGTTTGAAGATGAAATTGCAGCGGCAATGGGCGGACGCGCAGCGGAAGAAATTGTCTTTGGCCAATTCACAACAGGCGCTAGCCACGACCTGCGGCAGGCGACCCGCATCGCCCGAGCGATGGTCACCCAATTTGGCATGAGTGATGTGCTTGGCCCGCGCGCCTATGGCCAACAAAATGGCGCTATCTTCTTAGGGCGCGAGTTGAGCGAACAGCGCGACTATAGCGAGCACTATGCCGAAGAAATCGATAACGAAGTCAAGCGCATCCTCCAAACCGCTTACCAGCGGGCGAAAAACACGCTGCTAGAATACCGTGACAAGATGGATGATTTGGTAGCAATTCTGCTTGAGCGGGAGACGCTGACAGCGGAAGAATTCATCGAGATTATGGGCTTCGAACCTGTGCGGGTAGCAGAAGAAGAAGCTTAAACATAACCCCAAAATTGTAAGAGGCTACCGTTTTGGTAGCCTTTTTTATCCCCTATGCTGTTGAAAAAGGAATGCAAGAGGTCGGGGCAGAACCGACCTCTCGCACTGGCAGAGTGTTACTAAAGGGGGAAATCTGCTTAACCAAAGCGCCCAGCAATATAATCCGCTGTTTCTTCTTGGCGCGGCGCATTGAAAACTTGCGCTGTTTCGCCATATTCCACCAACTCGCCCCAACGCGTTTCTGCGCCATTTTGGACGGCCTTACGGATGTTGAAAAAAGCCGTATAGTCTGAAGCGCGCTGTGCCTGCTGCATGTTGTGCGTGACGATGACAATCGTATAGTGCTCTTGCAGCTCTCGCATCAGTTCTTCAATGCGCTGGGTGGCTATGGGGTCTAAGGCTGAGGCGGGTTCATCCATCAAAATAACGTCTGGCTCTACAGCGATGGTACGAGCAATACACAAGCGCTGTTGTTGGCCACCAGAAAGCGCCAGACCGCTCTTGTTTAAGTCGTTTTTCACTTCATCCCATAAAGCTGCCTGACGCAAGCTGCGCTCAACAATTTCCATCAGGACATTTCTATCACGAACGCCTAGCAGGCGCGGACCATAAGCCACATTATCGAAAATGCTCTTAGGGAACGGGTTCGGCTTCTGGAATACCATACCGATGCGGCGGCGTACTTCTACAGGGTCAACATGAGGGCTATAGAGATTATGGCCATTATAGATAATTTCGCCCTCTACCCGCGCGCCAGCAACAAGGTCATTCATGCGGTTAATACTGCGTAAGACAGTGCTTTTACCACAACCGGATGGGCCAATGAAAGCCGTGATTTTATTGCGGCGGATGGGTAAGGAGACACCAGCAACTGCGCGATAATCGCCATAAAACACACTCACATCGCGCAACTCAACAGCGAGGTCAGTCGCGGCGGATTCTTGAATTAGGGGTTTTTGTATAGCAGCCATATTTTAGTACCTCTTGCTAAAGCGATTACGTAGAATAATCGCGGTGGCGTTCAATAGGAGCATAAGCACAAGCAGGACGATAATCGCCGCGGCGGCGATATTGCGGAATTCAGCCTGCGGGCGAGTTGACCATTGCCAAATTTGAATGGGTAACGCGGTGAATTTAGCAAATGGGCCATCTGGGTCTACAGCAATAAAGGTCGACGCGCCAACAACAATGAGCGGCGCTGTCTCCCCTATTGCACGAGAAATAGCGAGAATTGTGCCTGTGAGAATGCCGGGGATAGCCGATGGCAAAATCGTGCGCCAAATCGTCTGCCATTGGGTCGCGCCCAGCCCATAACTAGCCTCTCTATAGGCCGAGGGCACAGCACGAATGGCTTCTTGGGCATTAATGATGATGATGGGCAGAATGAGCAGCGCCAACGTTAAGGCAGCCGCCAGAATTGTGCGGCCATTGAGCGTCAGGCGGCTGTATTGGCGCAATTCGTTGACCAGCGTGTTATATTGTTCTGGCGTCAATTGTGTGACAGTCACTGCCTCGTTCACCGCTTGCTCAAAGCGCTCTTGAGACGGTAGGCCAAAATCTATCAAACCGGGCTGGCGGAAACTGAAGAATGTTTCTACTAAGCGGCGGAAGTCAGCATCGGCCAAACGTTGGTTTTCAACGGGCGCGGTTAATAAGCGCTCATCAGGTTCTGGTAGGGCGATATTAGGGAATGCGGCGGTAAATGTGGCATATTGCCCTTCATCCATATTGGCGGTGAAGCGCGCTAACGCATTTTCACTGAGCGCACTAAGCACGTTGTTGACCTCTGGTGCAGAAAGCTGTTCGCGCTCAAACCCTAGTATCAAAGCGCGATAGCCAACATCTGGTAGCAGGTCATATCCCAATGCCCGTCCGATGTTATAAGTGACGCGGGCTTCAGTTTGCTGTGGCACATTGAAGCCGAACAGCGCCCCGCTAGTAATCGGCGCGAAAACACGCACCAAAATAGCCAGACCAAGAATGCCATAGATAATAGACGGTACGCCGGCCAAATTGCGGATATTGGTCTCTAAAATGCGGTTAAACCAATTGTCGGTGGCATATTCCTCAAGATAAATAGCCGCGCCGACGCCAATAGGTAACGAGACAAACAGAACCAGCAAGATAATGTAAATCGTGCCGAGAATGGCGGTGCGAATGCCAGCATACTCTGGGAAGCTGGACATCGGTGTGATGATGAAATCGCTATCCAGCCAAGAGTGATAGCGGACTAACTCCGAATCTGGAAAATCCACATAATGCTGGGCTTGCACAGAGGAATTCTTCAGGGCGATGAGGGAGCGTTCCAAGTCATCTAACTGCGCTTCCAGCAAATCCTTTTGCTGGTCATAATCCGCTGCGTTGCGGTCAAGGTCATCTAATTGGCTGGTTAACTCGGCAATTTGCGCCTGTGTGTTATCAATTTGCTGGCGAATTTCCTCGCTCATCTCAAAGCGGAAAAGCGCCCAATCCAGTGGCCAGCTTTGGACAATGTCTTCTTTGGCCACTTGCGAGAGAAATAGCTCTTCCAGTTTGGGGCGAGAGACGTTGTTCAACAAAATAAACTGGACATCCTCATCGCTGAGTTCGTTAATCAGCAGTTCGCCCGTGCCCTCTGGATAGGCTCGCCCCTCGAAAACATCTTCTACCGGGCGGGTTGTGAACTCGCTGGGGTCAACTACGCTCAATTCGTCACGCAAGATGACCAGAAAACGCCGCGCTAATTGCTCGTGAATAATGGCGACAAGTTCTGCATCTGTCACCTCATCCAACGGGCGTCCGTCCGTGAGTTCCAGCGGGTTAACTTCGTACTGAATGGCGATTGAACCAAACGTCTCGTTAATAACGTTGAAGAATAACGCCGTCAACGCCAGCAAAGCAATGATAATTGAGAGGGCGAAAAAGATTTTCCACAACCGCCCACGCCGATGGCGCTTATCCAACCCAGCGAGAAACGATTGCTCTTCGGGCAGGAGTTGTCGTTTGATGTCACCGCTCATGACTAGTATTGCTCCCGAAAGCGCGCAATAACGCGACGGCTAAACACGTTCAGGACGAAAGTCATCATGAAAAGCGTCAGACCAATGGCGAAGATGCTGTTATAGTCGATGGAGTCATAGCTCAAATCGCCGCCGCTGATACGGGCGATGTGGCCGGTCATGGTCTCTGCCGCAGCAAAGGGGTTAAAGGTAAAATTAGGACCAGAGCCAGCAGCAATTGCCACAATCATGGTCTCGCCAATAGCGCGGGAGATGGCGACGATAAACGCGGCGATAATGCCAGAAGTTGCGGCAGGTAGCACCACCTTAATCGTGGTTTCTAGGCGGGTAGCGCCTAAACCATAGCTCGCTTCGCGTAAGGATTGCGGCACCGCGCTGAGGGCATCTTCCGCCATAGAGCTAATGAGCGGGGTGATGAGTAAGCCGACGACAATCCCCGCTGAAGCAGTATTGAAAATTTCCACATTATGAATGCCGAAAATGCTGCGTAAAAGTGGCGTCATAAATGTAAGTGCGAAGAAGCCAAACACAACTGTGGGAATGCCGGCTAAAATTTCTAGCACAGGTTTAATAACTGAGCGCACTTTGGGGCGGGCATATTCGCTCATATAAATGGCCGCGCCCATGCCCAGCGGAATGGCCACAAGCATGGCGATGAAACTCGTCATTAGGGTGGCATTGACGAGTGGCAGCACACCAAACTTGCCCACCTGTGGCGACCATTCTGTACCTGTGAAAAATTCAATTAAAGAGACTGTATCAGATGTATAGA
>DAOTWU010000031.1:0-4338 GCA_034435735.1 Anaerolineae bacterium
CAGCGTAGAAGGGGGACGGTGTTGAGCCGGCGCTGCTGCCACTGACGAAAATTTGGCTTGGCGCTTCCACGTTGGCATATAGCCAATCCAGCACGGCGGAAACGTTGTTATAGCCGTTGTGGTGGATGGTCACTTCGCGCGTTTCGCCATCTGCGCCCGTCACTTCATAAGTCGTTTCGCTGTTACCCACGTGCACATCTGCCGTACAGTAGGGCACAAACACAAAGCTATAATCGGCGAAGGGGTTGGCCTCGTTCTCGACATTGAAGATACCATCGGCCAGCGCGGGATTGTCGTCTTCTTCTGGCATAACAAACGGGTCATAGGTCGGTGTTGACTGCAAATCGCAGTTCGCACCGAACCAGCAAGCCCCGCCGCCCTGTAAATAGAACAGGACTTTTTCGCTGTCGCCTGGCCGCACCCAGAAGGCGAAAGGTGTGCCGTTGGAGCAGATGGTGTTGCCGCCCGGCTCGATTAAGTTCCAGCCCTCATCTAGTTCGCCAAAAGCTGGCAAATCGGTGTCAGCGTCAGAATCTTGTGCCGCCACCACCCCGACAACAAGCAATACTAAACACAAGGTGAGTAAAAGCCGCTTCATTTTTTTGCCCTCCCAAATGCCTTGGATGTTATTACATTAACATAAGTTGCTTAGGTGGGGTAAAAGGGCTGTGGATTTAGGGCGCTTTTGTGGCACAAAATGCGCGTATCCTATATCATCACCATATCAACGGGTACTAACGAGAATAATTACGAGGGGACATAGTGACCGCCCACAAACAACGCGAAAGACTTCATACGCGCATTATTTACCGCGCTCGACGGACGTATAAAAACTTGCGCTTACGCCAGCAGCGCATCCAGCCGCCGCCCCCTCCAGAGCCGCAAGAGCCTATCGGTGACCCGCGCAGCTTCACTCGCAGCGAGGCCGGCGGTGGCGCTTTTGGCTACTGGACGCTTGACCGCATGGACTTGCCCGCCTATGTCTACACGATGAACCAGTACCGCGACCCGCGCGCCGCCTATCCCAATAGCGAAAATATCGACCGCCGCGATCACTGGCATCAAATTGGCAATAATCGCATTACTGGTTTGGCGACCAATGACGGTTATGTACAAGCCTATATCGCCGACCGTGGCGGCTTCTTCTTCAACCGCTTTGAAGCGGGCGAACAAACGGGATGTTTTGGGCTGTTGTTGGCGGTGTTGGGCATTATCATACAAGCGCCGCTGAACATCATCCGCCACCTGTTTTCAGAGGACAACGTCATTAACCAAGTGCGGCCAGATGTCGGGCGGCAATTACGTGCCGCGATGGAAATGCGCAGCGCCCGCACCCGCGATTTGACCAACCACGCTTATGCAGGCGGTTTTGGCTATGTGCACGATGGCGAACAAGGCTGGTGCACAGCGTATCGCTATCGCCCATTGAAGAGCAGTACCGCCCGTATCTTTGGCATGGGCTACTATGAAACGACTATCGTTTACCGTGATATTCGTGCCGAACGCATCGTTTACGCGCCGGCAGGCGATGACCCTGTTTTCATCGCCGATGTGATGTTGCGCAACGAGAGCGACGAAACCCGCACCGTTCGCTGGTATGAATACTGGGATGTCAATCCGCACCAGTTAGAATTACAGTGGTTGCGGACGGGTGTTTTTGCGCCAGTGGGAGATGCCGCCCGCCGTGCTCTAAACCGTAACTTCACCCAGACTATCCGCCATGAGCCAGCGCATCACGCCCTGCGTTATCACATGGAGCCGCCAGCAGATGCGCCGCCGCCCGATAAAATTGATAAGGTTAATTATTCCCCGCCGGATTTATTCCTTGCCGACCTCAGTGGCGAACCAATTGAGTATTTCACCAGCGCCAACCACTTCTTTGGCGATGGTGGCGCGGTGCTGCCCGATGCCGTCAAGAACCAACTAGTCGGCGACCCGCCTAACGCACCCCACAGCAGCGATGACCCTTATTGCTTTGTGCTTTGCCGCGAGGTGACACTCGCCCCCGGAGAGAGCGCCCGTCTGCGCTTCGCCTATGGCGCAGTTGAGGCAAAACAAAGCCTCGATTTCATCAATCGTTATCGCCGTGGCGAGCCGCTGCAAGATACGGCGGAATGGTGGAAAAACCGCCTGGCCTATTTCACCATTGGCAACGCCCCAGAACTTCAGCGAGAAATGGCCTGGCACGCTTACTATTTGCTCTCCTCAACCATTTATAACAGCTTCACCCAATCGCACATCGTGCCACAGGGTTCGGCCTACCTCTATCTACATGGGGCAGATGGCGCATCTCGCGACCACGCGCTGGAGATTATGCCGTTGGCCTATCTTGACCCGCAACTGGCAAAAGAGACGCTGCGCGCGGTGATGCGCTGGCAAACCGCCGACGAGGATAACAAGCTGGTGTATGCCTATAGCGGTCATGGCGTCACCAGTGGCGCGGGCATTCATGAAGATCCTTCTGACCTAGATTTGTTCTTCCTGTTGGCGCTGCATGAATATCTTTCCGTTACGGGCGACATGGCCTTTTTAGATGAAGAGTTGCCCTATTACCCGCCAGACGCCCCCCTGCCTACTGGCTTG
The DNA here is from genome assembly GCA_034435735.1 of Anaerolineae bacterium. Lineage (GTDB taxonomy): Bacteria > Chloroflexota > Anaerolineae > Aggregatilineales > Phototrophicaceae > S146-30. Next base: position 2,584 of record DAOTWU010000031.1, read on the forward strand.
GGTAAAACGGTATTCGACCATGTGCGCGCTTCTATTCGCCACCTGATAGAGAATGTAGGCACGGGTGAACAAGGCCTTATCCGCCTCAGCGATGGCGATTGGTCTGATGGTGTCGTCATTCAAAATGTGCTTGATAACCCGCTCAGCTATTCTTATAGCCGTACAGTGCGTTATGGCGAATCTATCCCCAACACCCAGATGGCGCTTTATGTGCTGCCGCGCTTCGCTGACCTCATTGAGGAGCGCGCGCCACAACTAGCCCAACAACTACGCGCCTGGACAGAGCCACTACGCAGCGCGGTACAAAAATACTGGAACGGGCGCTTTTATGCCCGTGCCATCCTGCGCACCCGCACCAACCAGCCCGCTGTCATCGGCGATAATGAAATTGACCTGGAGTCTCAACCTTGGGCGCTGGTTAGCGACCTCGCCGCTAAGCAAGGCACAGAAGCCCATCTGATTGATAGCATTGACCGCGTTCTGGATAGCCCCTCGCCCATTGGTGCGCCATTGACCCAGCGCGGTATGGTCTGGCCAGCAATTTCCCAACTGCTCACATGGGGCTACACCCGCACCCGCCCAGAATTGGCGTGGCGCTCTTTGTGGCGGCATTCCTTCTTCCTCAACGCCTGGACTTTCCCCGATATTTGGTTCGGCATTTGGTCCGGGCCAGATGGTATCAACGGCATTAACAACAAACAGCCGGGCTATACCTGGAGCAGCCCCGTAACGCCCGTCACCGATTTTCCGGTGATGAACAATAACCAGCACTGTATGATGCTGTTGGGCTTGTTGCGCGTCTGTGGTATTGAGCCAGCAGCGGGGGGCGACGGCCTGAAAATCACGCCGAAAATCCCCCACCGCTACAAGCTCGATTTACCCATGTTGGCGCTGGATGTGGCGCCGGGGCGTATCGCCGGTGAATATCGCGCCTTTGTGGATGGCGAGCGCACGCTCTATATTGCTGTGCCAGATGGCGCGCAAGACATCAAAACGCAGGTTGATGAGAGCGCGTTAGATGCCCTTCCAGAAGGTGGCTATGTCCCCGTTTCCTTGCAGTTTACCGCTGGCCAGCGCGTCCGTTTTGAAGTGACTTGGCAGGGCGGTGCGGCGGTGCGGTGGCGGCAGCGGGTGCTGGTTGGTGGTGGCAATGCCAGCGTCGATATGGATGGCGAAGAGCGCAGCCAATAGCTGAACGTGCTCTATCAGATAGCTAATGATATAGCAGGGCGTCCTACATATATAATGTAGCGACGCCCTTGCCTTTCTCAAGTTGGGGCGGTTAAATGGCGCTGTGTCTAATATGAACTAAAGGGGAATTGATGTTTTTCGTGAAATCATTTGGCCTGTTCATCATCACCGCTGGGGCAGAACTGTTAGGCTCATACCTCATGTATTTATGGTTACGACAGGGCAAACCCGCTTGGTACTTCCTACCCGCCCTCGCTAGCTTCATCCTGTTTGGCTGGCTTTTAACGCTGCATCCTGGCGCTGCCGCCCGCACCTATGCCGCTTATGGCGGTGTTTATGTGTTTTCCGCCTTGCTTTGGCTGCGGTTCATCGAGGGGCAAAACCTCACCCGCTGGGATGTATTGGGTGTGCTGGTTATCCTGTTGGGCGCGGGCATCATCATTTATGGCAAAGCGTAACGGTTTGGTGATTGCCTATGCCGCCGACAATCGTTCTCTATGTTAGCAGTCACGGGTTTGGCCATGCCGCCCGCCAGCAGGCCGTTGTAGAAGCCTTAGCCGCACA
>DAOTWU010000032.1:0-1977 GCA_034435735.1 Anaerolineae bacterium
TATGTCGCTTGAACTTGTGCATCAGACAACCCCAAAATAGAGAGCGTGCCATCCATACGATTGACAACTAGTGCACGGCGGTCATCAGGCGTAATAGCAACATTAAAAGGCTGTTGCCCAACACCCACCTCTGCAGTTACAGCGCCTTGCAGTGGGTCTACAATAGACACTGTGTCACTGAGGAAGTTCGCCGTTACAACAGTGCGGCCACCAACAGTCAAAGCCAGTGTGCCACTATGAAAAACCCGCGTAGAGGCGGACGGCAAGCGATATAAATCATCATCTTGCGCCAAAGCCCAACCAGCAACCAGCACTAAGAGCAACAACACCCCTAGAACACCTCTGCGATGAGGTGGATGATTCCACATAGCCGTTATCGTTTTTGTGCGCAGGTTATTCACCGGTCACCGCCTCTGTAGAAATCAAACGATCATTAAAAAGGTAAAACGTGCGTGTTTGAATAAGCAAGTCGTTATCAGGATCGCGCGCTGTCACAACAAAAGTTAAACGCACAGCATCTGAACCGGAAGGACCAGTAAAACGCGGGTCAAAATCATATGCGGGTATGCGACGCCGTAAGTTTGTGGGGGTAAATGTATAACTCGCGCTGGTAGCGGCTAAATTCATCGCACCGCTATCGAGTACATAGCCGTCCGTTTGCACAATGTAAAATGCTTGATAGTCACTTAGCCCACGCGGCAAAGACACACTGAATGCAATTGGACTACCGGGGCGCACGCTCAAATCAACATTTCCCGCCCCACCCTGATTACTCACAAGTGCGGGGGCACTTTGTGGCACGACATAGACGGAGAAACTGCGTGAAGCACCAAGTACTCCCCCTTGTGGATATGGAGGTTCAACCTGTCCCATAGAGGTTAAACCCGTATGCTGAACCGTGAGTTCCACTGTCCAAATACCTATTTCATCAACTTGAATGTTGTTAGATGGGTCATAGTAATAACCAACGGCATTGGCGACACCGGAGAACGCATATTCTTGCCCAGATGGGGAAACAACCCGAACTGACACGTTTGATGGAAGCGTTGGCCCAACCTGACCAGCAATAGCCAGCGCATCGCCCGGCACAAGAATATCTCCCGGGCGTGTTCCGGTGGGATGGAAGAAAATTTGAACGGGTTCGCCATCAATGGTCATTAACGGCCCAGCACTGCCACCACCTGCTTGCCCCAAGAATGGCGGGTAAACACCTGTTGTGCGGTCTTCAGGCACGGTGACAGCGAGAGAAGCATATATCGCTGTGGATTCTATGCCAGCTTCGGCATTGCGAATGACCGCACCACCAAATACAAAGGCATAATCACCAGGGCTATCCCCTAATCCACCCGCGCCAATTTGACCGTTGTACGGGTCATCGGCATCCCAAGCCATGTGTAACGATGTGTCATATCCACCATGCACGAACTGGCGCACGGTGACATCTGGCCGCACAGCGCTCACATATCCATACGCATCATTAGCGATAATATCAGGTAGTAAGGCTGGGTTATAAAGCGTTGGCGGGCCAGCGAGAACCGGCACAAGCGGCAAGGCATCCTCTATCGCAAGTCGGTCAATTGGCCCGATAACATTCTCATAATCTGGACGGGAAGAACGCAACCACGAGGCATAATTACCCGCGAGGTCTTGCACTTGTATTGCCGGGCGAACGCCATCATCTGGCGTATCACTTACAAGAACGACATCACCACTATAGTAAGGCGACATGGCGATGCCGTGACCAGTAGCAACATCTGGTGGATAGACAGCCGTATCAAACCAGGCAGTGCGTTGCCCATCCTGCCCCTCTAAACCGCGTTGTCCATGAGCAATAAAAGTGGCATCTGATGAGGCGATGACGCCGGCGCTGCGCAAGCTACCTGCCCATAAACGCCCATCAGCATCGGTATAACGGGCTTCATAATCGATAATGTACTCGCCTGGTTGCTCAAAGGTGAAGGCTTCATCTGGCGCAAA
>DAOTWU010000033.1:0-1600 GCA_034435735.1 Anaerolineae bacterium
TACCTTGGGGCATCAGCATTGACGCCGCCCACCGCGTGGGTGAGTATAAGAGTTTAGTTGACTATCCTGTTTTAGAAACCCGCTTCCATCCGCTATTCCTCTATGAATCGCTATGGAGTTTGCTGGCGTTTATTGTGCTTTATAACATCTATACCCGCTATCGCAACCGCCTGCGCAACGGCGACATTGTGTTGCTCTACATCATGCAATACTCGTTCATCCGCTTCTTGCTTGAATTCTTGCGAATTGAAGTGGCTTACTTGCCCGGTACAGAAATTAATAGCTCACAGGCAATTACCGCGCTGGCATTCATTGGGGCGCTGGTCGTCTTCCTCTATCGCCGTTCGCGGCCTGTATCAGCACAGGAAGAGAAACCGGCAAAAGCCCGCAAAGCCGATGTAGCCAAACCAGCAGAAGAAGCTGCGGAATAAACTTTACCCCAAACAGCACCTACTGGGCGAGGTAACTCGCCCTTTTTATTTTCCCGGTCATGTTGGGTAAAAAGTCCTTGTTTATACAAAAACAATATTAGGCTGTTGAAATTTGTGTAGAATGATAGGTGTAGGGGTGAACTTATACCTACAACCTATACCGACATGTACTGGCAAAAACACCATGATAGAAGCGATTGATTTAACGAAAAATTTCGACGAGTTTCGCGCTGTCGACCATGTTAACTTCACTGTAGAAACGGGAAACGTGCTCGCCCTATTAGGGCCAAATGGTGCGGGAAAAACGACGACGGTGCGTATGCTCACCTCAATTTTGCCCCCCACCTATGGAACAGCCCGCATCGCTGGCTTCGATGTCACTACGCATCCGGTAGAAGTGCGGCGGCGGGTTGGCGTTTTGACCGAGCAACATGGCCTCTATGAACGTATGAAGGGCGAAGAGTATTTGGACTTCTTCGGGCAGGTTTATCACCTCCCGCCAGACCTGCGACGCAAAAGAGCGCTAACATTAATGGAGCGCTTTGGGTTGGGCGATGCGCTAGATAAGCGACTGGGCGAGTATTCCAAAGGCATGAAGCAAAAACTGGCATTAGTTCGGGCAATGCTTCATGATCCGCCCGTGCTATTACTCGATGAGCCAACTTCCGCAATGGACCCACTCAGTGCCAAGATGGTGCGCGATGCCATCTTAGAGCTACGGCAGGACGACCGCACTTTCCTCATCACCACACACAACCTGACAGAAGCGCAACAATTGGCGGACTATATCGCCATCATTCGGCATGGGCGGATTGTGGCTTACGGTAAATTTGAGGAGTTGGCGCAAAAATTCGTCGGAACACCTATCATGGAATTGCGGGTTAAGGGTGAGCTGAACGGCTTAGTTGAAGAGCTGCAACCAATGGTCAACATCGTAGAGAGCGGGCACAGCCACATACGCTATGAAGCCCCAGACCCACAGCAAATCAATCCAAACATCGTGCGCAAGCTCACTGGGCTGGGTATCGACATTGTGACATTATCGCCAGTAACGCGGACGTTAGAAGATGTATATTTGCAGGTTGTGCGTGAAGATGAGGAAAAAGAGGCGGCGTCATGAGTAGCACCACTTACACCAATAATGCAGAAATGCATCGCGGGAGTTTGCG
>DAOTWU010000034.1:0-5512 GCA_034435735.1 Anaerolineae bacterium
AGCATAGGCGCGAAAACTTTGAGCGGTTTTGGGTATAAGGGGCATGTTTTCTGGGATACCGAGCTTTTCATGGTGCCGCCACTAACCTTGACCATGCCACATTTAGCCCGCAATCTCCTTATGTATCGCTATCACAATCTGCCAGGCGCCCGCGCCAAAGCCGCAGAAGCCGGTTATAAAGGGGCGATGTATCCCTGGGAGAGTACCGATACTGGCGAAGAGACAACGCCCCGTTGGGTTTATGATGTCGAAAATGATAAGCGCATTCGCATCTGGACCGGTGACAACGAGCAACATATTTCTTCAGATATTGCTTATGCCGTCTTGCAATTTTGGAACTGGACGGGTGATGATGACTGGTTTGCCCGTTATGGGGCGGAGATTGTGCTAGATACAGCGGTCTTTTGGGCTAGCCGTGTTGAATATAACGAAGCAGAAGGCCGTTATGAATTGCGAACGCAAATCGGCCCTGATGAATACCACGACAACATAGACAATAGCGCTTTTACCAATCGCCTTGTTGTCTGGCATTTGCAACAGGCCGAAAGAGTTTGGCAATGGCTAATTGTACATCGCCCAGAAGATGCACAACGTCTCGCTGTGGCTTTAGGAGTTGATGATGCTCTGCGCGAACGTTGGCAGGATATTGCTGCGCGTATGTGGATACCCCATAGTGAGGAAGGGGGCGGCATTCTTGAACAATTTGAGGGGTTTTTTGAGCGCCTGAAGCCTGTCAATTTGGAGGATTATACCCCCCGAACCGTTAACCTGGATTGGCTTTATGGCCATGATCGCATTCAAAGTATGCGCGTTATCAAACAGGCCGATATTGTGATGCTGATGGCGCTTTTAGGTGAAGAGTTGGGGGATGAAGCATTCCTAAACCGCAATTGGGAAGTTTATTCCCGCATTGTTGATCATGGCTCTTCGCTTAGTCCTGCTATTCATGCATGGGTTGCGGCACGGCTTGGCCGTATTGAAGAGGCCTATGAGTATTTTATCTATAGCGCAACCATTGACCTTGAAGATAACAAAGGTAATGTCCGCGATGGTATTCATGCTGCCTCTTGTGGTGGCGTGTGGCAAGCGGTGGTTTTTGGTTTCTGTGGCCTGCACCTAACACCAGAAGGGCCAAAGGTAGCCCCTAATTTGCCATCGCATTGGCGCAGTGTGCGCTTTAAGGTGATGTATAAAGGCGAGCCTTATGAATTTGTAATAAAGGGGCAGGGCGAATGACTATCGGCTTTATCTTTGATTTAGATGGCGTTCTTACGGATACCGCCGAATATCACTTTCGCTCGTGGAAGCGCATTGCTGAAGAGCTAAATATCCCATTCACTCGTGAAGATAATGACGCCCTGCGCGGTGTAGACCGTCGCCGCAGTTTAGAGCTTTTGCTTAACGGGCGCTCATATCCTGAATCACAAATGCAAGCCCTAATGGAGCGCAAAAATAACTACTATCTCGCCTATTTGGATGAAATCACACCTAACAATTTGCTTCCAGGTGTTCGGGAATTTCTGCATGAAGCCAAACGTGCGGGGATTAAGTTGGGGGTAGCTTCCGCCAGTAAAAATGCCCGTCGGGTTTGCGAACAGCTTCAGATATTGGATTTGTTCGATGTTTTGGGCGATGGTTATAGTGTGGTCAATCCTAAACCAGCACCAGATTTATTTATCTGGGTAGCGGGCGGGATGCGCTTAAATCCTCGGCAATGCATTGTTTTCGAAGATGCTGCGGCGGGGATTGATGCTGCCCTGACTGGGGGCTTTTGGACTGTTGGGTTAGGGCCTACCGAGCGTGTTGGCCATGCTCACCGTGTTTTGTCTTCACTTGCTGGCGCAAAAGTTGCTGATTTTGCTATTCCATTAGCCTGAGACTTGTACAATATCAGATATCTAAGGTCGCTTTTAGGCGGCCTTTTTGTTTTTTATCCAATTTATGGCATGAATGTATAACTTGCGGTATGCTTTTATGAAAGCGCTTGCAAAACAGGGTGAATCACTTTAAGGAGATTTTGTTATGAGCAATTACGAACCCAAGCCCGAACACAAATTTACCTTTGGTTTATGGACTGTCGGCAACATTGGCCGTGACCCTTTCGGTAACCCAACTCGCCAAGCTTTGTCGCTCGTTGAGATAGTTCACTTGTTGGCTGAAGTAGGGGCGTGGGGCGTGAACTTTCATGATAATGACCTTGTCCCCATTGATGCGACACCTGCTGAACGTGACCAAATTGTTCGTGATTTCAAGAAGGCACTAGATGAAACTGGCATTGTTGTGCCAATGGCAACCACAAACCTGTTCACTGACCCAGCATTCAAAGACGGTGCGTTTACAAGCAATGACCCTGCTGTACGGGCTTATGCCTTGCAGAAGACGATGCAGGCTATTGACCTTGGCGTTGAGTTAGGCGCAAAGGTCTATGTCTTTTGGGGTGGGCGAGAAGGCGCGGAAAGCGATGCCGCTAAAAATCCATTAGATGGCTTGAAGAGGATGCGCGATGCCCTTAACTTCCTCACTGAATATGTCATTGATCAAGGATATGACCTCAAGTTTGCCTTAGAGCCAAAGCCTAACGAGCCACGCAGTGATATTTACCTACCCACTGTTGGGCATATGTTGGCGTTTATCGAAACGCTAGATCATCCGGACATGGTCGGTCTGAATCCAGAAGTTGCCCATGAACACATGGCCGGTCTCAACTTCATGCACGCTGTGGCGCAAGCGTGGGATGCTGGCAAGCTCTTCCACATTGACCTGAATGACCAGCTCTTTGGGCGTTATGACCAAGATTTCCGCTTCGGTAGCGCTATGCTTAAGCAAGCTTTCTTCCTCGTGAAATTCTTAGAAGATGTGGGTTATGATGGTAGCCGCCATTTTGATGCCCATGCTTATCGTTCCGCCGATTATGAAGATGTGAAGGCTTTTGCGCTTGGTTGTATGCGCACCTATCTCATTCTCAAAGAAAAGGCGCAACGCTTCAAAGAGGATGCTGAAATTCAGGAATTGTTAGCTGAAATCAACGCCGATGATGGTACATACGCCTATCTCTCAAATGGCTATAGTGCCGAAACAGCTGCCCGTCTAAAGGCAGAGCGTTTTGACCGCGAGGCTTTAGGCCAACGCGCTTTGCCTTATGAACGCCTTGACCAGTTAGTTATTGAACTGTTGCTTGGCGTGCGGTAATGATGCATTGTCTTGGGGCGGGTTATAGTGACCGCCCCTTTCGGTTGATGGAGAGAGATAACAATGCCTTATTTAATGGGTCTTGATATTAGCACGACCAGCGCCAAAGCGTTGATTATTGATGAACAAGGCCATGTGATTGCAGTAGAGGGCACGCCACAGCCCTTAAGCCAACCTCAGCCACTATGGAGCGAACAAAATCCCGCTGATTGGTGGGACGGTATGGTGAAAAGTATTCGCGGCGCACTGCAAAAAGCGGGTTTAACGGGCGGTGATATTGCCGCAATTGGCTTAACTGGTCAGATGCACGGCCTTATTTTATTAGATGAATCTGGCGATGTTTTACGCCCTGCCATCTTATGGAATGATCAACGCACACAGGCACAATGTGACGAAATCACGGAACGCATAGGGTTTGAACGCCTCATCCAATTAACTGGAAATCGTGCCCTAACAGGCTTTACCGCCCCCAAAATTCTTTGGGTGCGCGAACATGAGCCAGAGATATACGCCCGCACTGCGCATATTCTTTTGCCTAAAGACTATATTCGTTACAAATTGACAGGTACATATGCTACCGATTTGGCTGGCGCTGCCGGCACATCACTGCTCAACGTCGCCGAACGCCGTTGGTCTGAGGAAGTGCTACAGGCTCTTGATATTCCCGCGGAATGGTTGCCACCTGTTCATGAAGGCACAGAAATCACAGGGTATATCTCTGAAGAAGCAGCCCAGCTAACTGGCCTCAAGGCGGGCACGCCTGTGATGGCTGGTGGTGGCGACCAAGCGGCTGGTGCTGTTGGTATGGGCGCGGTAGAGCCTCATATCATTGGTGTTACCGTGGGGACTTCTGGCGTAGTTTTTGCCCCACTTTCTCATTATGCCTATGAGCCGCAAGGGCGTTTACACGCTTTTTGCCATGCTGTGCCCGGTCAGTGGCATTTTATGGGTGTTATGTTGAGTGCTGCCGGTAGTTTGCAGTGGTATCGTGATACGCTTGCCCCAGAGACTTCATTTGATGACTTGCTCGCCGTCACAAAAGATATTCCCGCTGGTAGCGAAGGGCTGTACTTTTTGCCCTATCTCACGGGAGAGCGTACGCCACACCCAGACCCGTTAGCACGGGGCGCATTTATTGGCTTGACCATGCGGCACAGCCGCGCCCATATGACCCGCGCGGTTCTTGAAGGCGTAGCCTATGGCCTGAAAGATGCTTTTACCTTGATTGATGCTGTAGGACTGCCATACAAGTTTGAGGTGCGCATTAGTGGCGGTGGCGCAAAAAGCCCCATTTGGCAGCAAATTATTGCAGATGTGCTCAATGCGCCGCTGGTCAATGTCAATACCACCGAAGGCGGTGCGTTTGGTGCGGCTTTGCTCGCTGGTGTGGGGGCAGGTATTTGGCCAGATGTACAAACCGCTTGCCAAACCACAATTACCACCGGTAAGCGCGTTGAACCTGGTGCTAATGCCGCTGTTTATGCTGAAAAATATGCTGTTTATCAAGACATCTATCCCGCATTGCGCGATATTTTCCCTCGCTTAACCTAAATAAAAAAGGCGGGTTTATTATCCCGCCTCACTGTTTATTGCAACTCTATCGCCGCGTTGGTGATCGCGTATTCATCTCGCTCTTTCACCTTAGTTTTGAATAGAATGAGGTTTTCGCTCTCTTGCCACATCTCTGTGATGAGTGTTTCACCGGGGAAGACATGGCGGGCAAATCGCACCTTGATGCTCTTAAATCGGGCAGGATTGCTATTTGCAAATTGCTCTAAAACAGCCCTAGCAGCAAAGCCAAAAGTACAAAGACCATGCAAGATTGGCCTATCAAAGTTGCCTAACGCCGCCATTGCTGGGTCGGCATGAAGCGGGTTACGGTCTCCTGATGCTAGGCGATACAATAGCGCTTGCTCTGGTCTGGTGACATCTTCAACAATGGCATCTGGTGCGCGCTCCGGCGGCTCGTTTACCCCTTTGCTTGAGGGGCCACGCTCTCCACCAAAACCACCCAACCCCCGTATAAATACCGAAGATTGGTTGAATGCTACTTGCTTTCCTGTGTTGTCGCTGGTCACTGTATCCATCATCACCACCATGCCCGAACCCTTGTCATATACCTGTGAGATATGGGCTTTGCTGGTGAATTCGCCCTGCGTTGGCAATGGCTCGGTGACTTCAAGATAGTGTTCGCCATGCAACAGCATCATCGGGTTAAAATCCAATCCCGGGAGTTCAAAAAGTTCATATGAAAGAAAACTCACGGCAAATGTTGGCAGAACTTGCAAACCTTCACCATGTAATTCATAGACGAAACGGAGCT
>DAOTWU010000035.1:0-2109 GCA_034435735.1 Anaerolineae bacterium
CAGTCAATTGTTGCCGAATCTAGGCCAACAAAGCTGCTATGTAAGCCCGCTACAAGCGGCGTTGCGATATTATCCCGAATGTCGAATATCAGGATGCCCAAAGCCAGCAAAACGACAACCAGGATGATGTTGACAACAAATGAAAAAACAATCATAAAGCGCCAGAACCATTTACCCAACCCGCGTATTATGCGCATAGCGGTCTCCTTCTAGCGATGTTTGCCACTGATAACTGTTGACACTATACCCCGTCTTTAAACTGTATGGCAACCTTTTAATGCCGAATTAATGCCGAAATATCACATTAGCCGTTGTATCGCGGAAATTTAATAACTGCAATATAAAAGGCGGCTGAGGTTGCTCAACCGCCTTATCATAGTTTACAGTGAACTTACAGGCCAGCTTCACGCCGTAGAATATCGGCTTTGTCGGTTTTTTCCCACGGCACATCAATATCTTCACGCCCAAAGTGCCCATAGGCCGCCACTTGTTTGTAAATTGGGCGGCGTAGGTTCAAGTCGCGAATGATAGCCGCGGGGCGCATATCAAAGTGCTTGCGGATGAGTTGCTCAATAACCTCGTCCGATACTTTGCCCGTGCCAAATGTCTCGACTGCTAACGATGTGGGCTGGGCTACACCAATCGCATAGGAAACTTGAAGTTCGAAGCGGCTGGCTAAACCAGCAGCAACAACATTCTTGGCGATATAGCGCGCCATATATGCCGCACTACGGTCGACTTTCGTGGGATCTTTACCGCTGAATGCACCACCGCCGTGACGTGCAACGCCGCCATAAGTATCAACGATGATTTTACGGCCTGTTAGGCCGGCATCGCCCAGCGGGCCGCCAGTGACAAAACGCCCAGTGGGGTTGACGAAAATGCGGGTGTCGTCATCTAGCATGTCTTCTGGAACAATGTCCATGATGATGTGCTCGATAACTTGCGAACGAATTTCATCTTGTGAAATCTCTGGCGCGTGCTGGGTTGAAATGACGATGGTGTCAATGCGCTTCGGTTTGCCGTAAGCATATTCCACCGTAACCTGACTTTTAGCATCTGGGCGCAGCCACGGCAATTCACCTGTTTTGCGCGCCTCTGCCAAACGCCGCACGAGACGATGCGATAACGAAACCGTCAACGGCATGAGTTCAGGCGTTTCGTCACAGGCGAAACCAATCATCATACCTTGGTCACCCGCACCAATGGCCTCAATTTCTTCTTCAGTCATTTGGCCTTCACGGGCTTCCAGCGCTTTATCAACGCCTTGAGCAATATCGGATGATTGCTCCTTAATGGAAACAATCACGCCGCAAGTTTCGGCATCAAAGCCATATTTGCCGCGGGTGTAACCAATTTCGCGGACGGTTTCCCGTACCAGTTTCTCAATGTCAACGTAGGCGCTGGTGCTGATTTCACCAAAGACGAATACCAGCCCAGTGGTTGTAGAAACTTCGCAAGCTACGCGGGCGTTGGGGTCTTGTTCTAGCAAAGCATCGAGAACTGCATCCGAAATCTGGTCACACATCTTGTCCGGATGCCCTTCGGAGACAGACTCCGAAGTGAAGAAATACTTGGGAGAAGTCATAAATGTGAGATTTGCCACGGTTATTCGCTCCTGTCGCTCTATGAACCGGTGTATCGGTGGCATGAGAACAAAAAAACGCCATGGGTTATACATAGGCGTTCGTGGTCATTCATTGCCACTCATCTGCCAGAGATAACCTCTGTCGGATTTGGCACCTTCCCGATGCTTCGGGGGTTGCCGCGGCTTCTTCGGGCCGATTCCCTCCACCGCTCGTAATGAGTGCGTGCTTATTCAGCACACGATGTTCTTTTGATGGCAGCAATTTGCTGCGGCGCGTACTATACCACAGGCTATATTTCCTTGCAACGGCGATTGCGCTTGGAAGCAATTTGCTGGTTGTAGTAATTGGTCTTAATTGAAGTCTTGCATTATCACAAAAGCCGTGCTACTCTGCTCAATATGAACGAGCAAACAACATTCCGGTTTATGTGTATCTGTATGTGTATGTGTGACGGAGCCGCAAGGACACCGGGATGTTTGACGCCTATGCGACAGTAGTTCGCTATATCAGCTAAGGCAAA
>DAOTWU010000036.1:0-2048 GCA_034435735.1 Anaerolineae bacterium
CCACCAACGGCAGCCGCAGTTAGCGGGATTTCTAGCAGGACGCGGCCATCGGGATAGCGCACGATAAGACGGCGCACATTGCCTTCTTGAACGAGCTTCTCTAAACGCTCTTTTAACTCTTTGCCCTTCACTTCAATTTCCTCGCTGATAAGCTGCGGGGTTTCTTTTTGGGTGTTCTCTTGTTGTTCACTCATGGTCTATTTCCTCCAAAAATTTGAGCTTTCTATAATCATATACGCAAAAGGCCGCTCAGGGTTGCAAGCGTATTTGGCTGTTCGTATTTGGTAGGGCAAACGGGGCTTACCCGATAGCGCGTGTGGTCGTATAATGCGGCATCTGCCTTCGGGCGTTATGTGTTAACAATGTTGTGAGGCGCGCATGTCCGTAGACCCCCCACTTAACGCAGATGCAGTAACCGATGTCGCCAATTTGAGCCAAGAGGAGACGAACGCCCGTGTTGCTGGCGCGACGGGTATTCTGGTGCTGGGCAATATCGGCAGCCGCGTGTTAGGTTTGGCGCGAGAGACGGTGCTCACTTACCTCTTCGGGGCATCGGGTGCGGTAGATGCTTTTCAAGTGGCGATTGTCGTCCCTAAAGCCTTATTTGATTTGCTCATTGCCGGCCATGTGAACAGCGCGATTGTGCCCGTTCTCAGTGAGGTGGTAACCAAAGGCGGGCGGCAAGAGTTATGGCGTGTCGTCTCCATTTTGTTCAGCATTGTCACGGCGCTATTGGCGGGGCTTATCCTCGTGCTAGAGCTATTCGCCCCGCAGATTGTGGCGCTGGTGGCTGGTGGCGCTTCTGCCGCTACGCAATCGCTGGCGGTGGATTTGCTGCGTTTGACCAGTCCGGCGCTGATGTTCATGGGGCTGTTCGCCATGTTCAGCGGCACGTTGTACGCGCTGCATAGCTTCGTCTGGCCAGCTTTTGCTGGGGTGGTGTTCAACGGCAGCATTGTAGCTGTGGCGCTGCTCTTCACGCCGCCGCCCACCTTCATTTTAACGCCCCCGAATGGTGGCATTCCGTCGCCATTATTACAGCGCCCAGCGGAGGGCGTGGCGGTGGTAGCGCTTGGCTGGTTGGTGGGTGCGTTGGGGCAAATGCTGCTCCAGTTGCCAGGGCTACGCGGGGCAAAAATCCGCTTCACGTTGCGCTGGCGACATCCGGCAGTGCGCCAGATGGTGGTTTTATATGCGCCGGTCATGTTCTCGCTCATCATGGATACGCTCATCATCCGCCCCTTCAGCTACAATTTGGCCAGTGGCACAGGTGAGGGCAGCATCGCTTATATGAATTGGGCGACAACGCTCATCCAATTTCCACAGGGGCTGGTGGCGACGGCGATTAGTCTGGCTATTCTGCCCACGCTTTCACAGCAGGCGGCGGCGCTGGCCATGATTGGCGAACGGGCATTCAAAGATACGCTGGGGCTGGGCTTGCGGCTGACAACCGTGCTCATTTTGCCGTCGGCGGTAGGGCTGTTTGTGCTGGCCACGCCGATTATTGACCTGATATTCGAGCATGGGGCGTTCACCGCTGCCGATACGGCCATTACTGGCATGGCGCTGCGGCTGTATCTGATTGGCTTGCCATTTGCGGCGATAGATTTGCTCCTGATTTATGCTTTCTATGCGCGGCAAGATACGCTGACGCCGGCGCTGGTGGGGTTGCTCAGTTTGAGCGTGTATATGGTGGTGGCGCTGGTGCTCTTGCCACAGTTTGGCTTGTTCAGCTTGATGATTGCCGATAGCCTTAAGCATGTCACCCATGCCAGCGTTTCGGCTTATTTGCTCTGGCGACGGCTGGGCGGTTTGGGCGCGCAAGACCTGTTATTTACGGTGGTGAAGACCGCGGCGGCGGCAGGTCTCATGGCGATTGCTGCGGGGCTGGCCTTGCCCCATCTGGCGCGCTTCATTGGCACAGATGGTCTGTTGAGCGAGGCGCTGCTGGTTGTGGCTGCTGGTGGCTTGAGCGCGCTGGTGTATATCGGGATGGCATGGCTGTTACACATTGGCGAGCTGCGCTGGATGATTGGTTTAGTCCGCCG
>DAOTWU010000037.1:0-4192 GCA_034435735.1 Anaerolineae bacterium
ATTCCGCCTAATCTAACCCAGCCACCGCTGGCATTACCTTTTTCACCCGGCGAAGTATGGTACTTCACTGGCGGACCTCATGGCGGTTGGGGTGGGGGAAGCGCATGGGCAGCTATTGATTTCGCCCCCCCAGACGAACGACCTGATAACGCGCCTTTATGCTATATCTCTCAGCACTGGACGACTGCCATCGCATCCGGCGTCATTACCCGCAGCGAAAACGGTGTGGTTGTCCTAGACCTTGATGGCGATGGCAACGAAGGCACGGGCTGGACTGTGCTCTACTTGCATATAGCTTCAACAGATAGAGTGCATCAAGGGACTGTTGTAAACGCTGGCGACAAAATCGGCCACCCATCCTGCGAAGGCGGTGTTTCAACAGCCACACACATTCATATTGCCCGCCGCTATAATGGCGAATGGATACCCGCTCACTGCGCAGCTTGCCCACCACACCATACACGCCCATCGTTTGTACTCGGTGGTTGGCAAGTTTTGGGGTTTAACAATCAGGTTTATCAGGGGTATTTGCAAAAAGGCGCAGAGCAACGTATTGCTGACCAAGGACGAGAGAACCCACTCAATCAAATATCATGGTAATCCATATGCACCAACCTCGTGTATAATACCTGCCCATTAAAGTCAAGTTGATGAGGGTAAACTTGTGCGTAAGTGGAAAAACTTAGTTATAGCGACTGCTGTGTTCACATTAGTAGCGACTAACATAACATTGTCTCATCGCGCTACAGCGCAGGAAATCGTTAGCCCAACACCTGTTCCTGTGATTATTCCCAGTGCAACGCCACTACCAACGGAGCAAGTTCAAGCAACGGCAACTTTTACCCCAACCCCAACCCCGCTAGGTGTTGTAATAGTTGAAGTACCGGAAGGCTTTGGGCCGGTTAACGTGCGTGCTGAACCTGATATTAATTCTGAGCGACTTGGTGCAATTCGCGATGGAGAGCGGTTTCCCGCACTCGGCTTCTTTGGGCAATGGTATCAAATTCAATATGACCCATCGCCCACCGGCAAAGCATGGGTATACCGCGACCTTGTCACGATCATCGGTGACCCCGCAGCTTTACAAGAAGTGAATGTCTTTGCAGAACCAACGGTAGATACTTCTATTGTCGGGGCAACACAAACATGGGAAGCTATCACCCAAACACCCGGCGGCATCCTCACCGCTACGGCTAACGCCCGCGTACTACCAGCACCCGGCACACGCATTGCACCACTGCCAGGCGAAGAGGCCGTTAATGGCGATATTTTGCCTACATTCACCTATCCCCCCAACATTCCGCCAGGCCCACCAGAAAATCTTATTTTGGCCACAACGCCAACCCCATCAAACACCCCAAATGGCGGCGCTAATGGCAATAACATCCCGCCAATTGGCCCGATTATTATTCTTGGCGCATTGGGTATGTTGGGCTTATTTGTCAATTCCATGCGACGGTAAATCAAAAAGCCCACCTTGTTAAAAGATGGGCTTTTCATGGCTTTTATTTAACACTAGTGGCTACAGCCGCAGCTACCACTACCACAACCATCGTCTTCTGCAGCCGCATCATCGCCTGTGCGGAAAGAGTGTCCACACCCACAGGTGGAAACGGCATTAGGATTATCAATACGGAAACCACCACCCATTAAACTATCAACATAGTCAATCACTGCCCCCTGCATATACATCATGCTAGTCGGGTCAATAACTAACCGCACGCCGTCAACCTCAACGATATTGTCAAATTCTTGGGGGGCTTCCTCGAAGCGCATACCATACTGCATGCCAGAGCAACCACCGCCTGCAACAAATACCCGTAAAACATAATTGGGGATGTCTCGCTCTTGGAGCAATTTACGGATAACGCCAGCAGCTGTATTGGTTATTGTCACCACCGGAGTATTTTCAATTGTCTCCGGATTATTGTGTTGTTCAGCTAAAGCCATAGCTCATATCTCCCTCGCAACGCATAAGTGAACACATTGTAACACACGTGCTAAATCAGCGTCAATAAAAATGAAAACTGTCATAAAAATTACGGACGATTTACGTATTTTAGTTAGCGCGCTTGGCTACAAAATACGTACAGCAGTCACCGCCTTCAGCAATGCGCCCAACAACTTGAGGCACAACCCCCAACATCTGCGAGATTAAGCGCACATCCATCAAGCAAAGGTGACTATCGTGTGCTAAATCGGCATAAGGACATTGCTCCGTATGCAGCAAATACCCGCCTTCACAGGCTTCCCAAGTTGCCTCATACCCATGTTCACTCATGTAAGCGATAACCACATTCAAGCGTTCTTCTAAAGAACCTTCTGGCTTAACTTCTGCCGCCATTTTATCCGCCACATCATCCAAAATGACGTTAATCTCGCCTTCTGGCAACCGCTCTTGCAATGTATCAATCAAATAGGCTGCCAGCTGCTGGTAGTTATTAGGGAAGAATGCCGCAGCTTTTTGCGTTAGTTTGTAAATATGTTGCGGTCTACCAGGAGTATCGCGGCGGCGTTGCTTAGGAGCAGCGATTAACCCTTCTTCCTGCAAACGCGCCAAATGATGACGCACAGTTACCGCTGTAATGCTACCGCGGCGAGAACGCAAAATATCCACCAATTCATCAACCGTTGCGTGACCGCGCTCTTTGAGTATTTCCAGAATATGCTTTCGTGTTTCTTGCATATATGGCTCGCCTAATTTTTCAGGTAATTATCATCAAAAAGCATAGCATCACGCCTACCGTATTGTCAAATGTCAAGAATGCGGTTAGGATGTTGCAGATATTCTTTTGCATTCAGGAGCAACACAATCCGTGATACGTGTGGCATTTCAGGGGGTACACGGCGCATATTCCGAGCAGGCTTTACGCCAGCATTTCGGCGATAAAGCAGAACCATACCCCTGTCCTACATTAACTGACCTTTTCAAAGCAATTCTCAGTGGAGAGGCTCATTATGGCGTTGTGCCAGTAGAGAATGCACTAGCTGGCGCTGTGCAACAAGCCTATGAGCTTCTTATGGATTCCGATTTACGGATACAAGCAGAAATAATACTGCATGTTCACCATGCGTTACTGGCGCCACCGGGTGAAACATTAGAAACAATTCAATTTGCCCGCTCTCATCCCCAAGCTTTAGCCCAATCAGAACAATTTCTTAAACGTTACGGGATACAACCAGTACCGTATTATGATACTGCTGGCTCTGCGCGGGATTTATCCGAACAACCTAAGCCCCATACAGCTGCCATCGCTAGCGAACTAGCGGCGGAACTATATAATCTCAACGTCCTCGCCCGCGAAATAGAGGATGTTGCATTTAACTATACCCGTTTCTTCGTTGTTGGGAATGAGGACCCGCCACGTGGCGAATATAATAAAACGTCATTAGTCTTTGCTACGCGGAATCGCCCAGCAGCGCTTTACGAATGTTTAGGGGCATTTGCCGAAAATAACATCAATCTCACTAAAATTGAATCCCGCCCACGACGTAACCGTCCATGGGAGCCAGTATTTTATCTAGATTTTGAAGGGCACTGGGAAGATGCGCCCTGCCAACAGGCTTTAACGCGCTTGTTGCAGCTGGCGTCTTTTGTGAAAATGCTAGGTTCGTATCCCGCCATACGAACACAATCCGTTGGTATTTAAGTTAAGGGGGAGACAATGCAAAAATTAGATGTTGCGGTACTAGGGGCAACAGGGGCTGTTGGCCAGCGCTTTATCCAACTACTGCAAAACCATCCATGGTTTCGTGTTGTAGAAGTGATTGGCTCAAGCCGCAGCGCAGGCCGCCCTTATGGAGAAGCGGTTAACTGGATTCTCGATGGCAACCCGCCAGATGAAGTTGCCAACCTCACTGTAAAAGCCTTAGACGATGATTTCACCTCGCCGCTCATCTTCTCCGCTTTGCCTAAAGAAGCGGCGAAAACACGCGAATTTGAATTAGCGGAAGCAGGTCACGTCGTTTGCACCAACGCATCGGCCAATCGCATGGTTGAAGATGTTCCGCTGCTCTTACCTGAAGCCAATGCTGACCACGTCGCGCTTATCGACATCCAACGCGAACGGCGAGGCTGGGAAACAGGCGCACTAGTTGCTAATTCGAATTGCACATCTATGCCGCTTGTCATGGCACTAGCCCCCTTACGCCATTTTGGCATCAAGCGTGTGCTTGTTGTCAGTGAACAAGC